>JAVEYB010000002.1:300000-464501 GCA_034003725.1 Candidatus Zixiibacteriota bacterium | reverse complement strand
TACACGCACACGGTGCTGACATCGGATAGGCGGCGACAATGTCAGCACCGGTCGCTCGGCAGTCCAGTGCAGTTTGACCGGTGCGTCAATCGCGACCGGAGCTGACCTACAAGCCCGGCACTCGACGGAACAGCCGATGTCGTTGCGTCGCATGCTAGATCGACGGAGAAGATCGACATGTGACGCGGCATCACCAACTCACCATCAAAAACGCAAAAAGTCATTGTAGGTCAGCTCCGTGTGCAGATGCAGAAACAGAAACGATTCAATGCCGAATATACACGCACACGGTGCTGACATCGGATAGGCTGTTCCCAACGGGGGTATCGCGTTGATTGGGCGGATCTTGCGGTGTAACGGCCGGAAGAACATCGGTAGATTTTCGGTCGATTCGTTGGCATGGCTGTTGGCTCCTTTGTCCGGTATAGGGGCCGGCGCCATTTTTACCGGCGAAAGTGTAGGGAAAATGGGTGGGCGGGAGAGGCGGTGAGCGGCGTGGTGCAGGGGACGTACACCACGCGCGCTGGTCGGGCGGCACCTGTCGTCCGCCGTCGGCGGACTAGCACGTCACGCAACAACAAAGTGGCGTCAGGCGGGTCGCCTGACGCCACTGAATGTCCTGGTCGTTGGTGCACGGGGATGTACACCATGCACGCTGATAGTGGGAGCAGATCGGCGGGTTCGAAGACGAGCCCGCCGTGTAAGTCTACTTTTTCGCTGCCTTGACGATCCGTTCGGAGTCGCGGGCGATCACCAGTTCCTCATTCGTCGGGATCACCAACGTGTGCACGCGCGCATCGGGGGCCGAGATATCAACTTCCTTGCGAATGGCCGTGTTGTTCTTCTTGGCGTCGATTTTAACGCCGAGGAACTCGAGTCCGTCGGTCGTGAGCTTGCGTACAACCGGGGCGTTTTCGCCGATACCGGCCGTAAACACCAGCGCGTCGAGTCCGCCCATCGCGGCGGCATAGGCCCCGATGTATTTCTTGAGCCGGTAGCAGTAGACGTTCAGCGCCAGCGACGCGCCTTCGTGCCCTTCGCGTGCCCGCTCGATAATGTCGGCCATATCGGACGAGACACCGGAGATGCCGGCCAGGCCGGAGTGTTTGTTGAGCAGAGTGTTGCCTTCGTTAAGCGTCAGCTCTTCGCGGGCCATGATATGCATGATAATGGCCGGGTCGAGATCGCCCGACCGCGTACCCATCAGCAACCCCTCGAGCGGTGTAAAGCCCATCGTGGTGTCGACGGACCTGCCCATGTCGATCGCCGCGGCGGAATTGCCGCTGCCCAGATGGCAGGTAACCACTTTCAATTCGGTGAGCGGTTTGCCGAGCATCTTGGTCGTGCGCTCGCTGACGTACTTGTGGGACGTTCCGTGGAAGCCGTAGCGACGGATCCCATAGCGTTTATAGAACACGTACGGTATCCCGTAGATGTAGGCATGCGGCGGCATGGTGGAGTGGAAAGCCGTGTCAAACACCGCCACCTGCGGTATGCCCGGCAGCGTCTGTTCGCAGGCCTTAATGCCACGGATATTGTGCGGGTTGTGCAGCGGCGCAAGCTCGATCAAGTGCCGGAGGGTTGTCATCAGTTCTTCGGTGATGAGCGCCGAGTCCTGGAACTCTTCACCGCCGTGCACGACGCGATGCCCGACACCGTCGATTTCGCTCTTTTCCTTGATGACGCCGTGGTTTTTCGACAACAGGAGCGAGACGACGTACTGAATGGCGGCGATGTGATCGAGGATTTCCGCCGACACGGTGATTTCCGGCTTGTCATGCGGTTTGTGCGTGATGACCGAGGCAGTCATTCCGATTCGCGAGACCATGCCCTTGGCGAGGGCGACTTCGGTCTTCGTATCGATAAACTGGTATTTGACCGATGACGATCCGCAGTTGATAACGAGGATATTCATTTGACTATGCCTCCTGCGACCGCGGTTGCGCTTTCGACACGGTTGCCGTCCTCGTCGTAGCGGAAGAACCCGCGACCGGTCTTGACGCCCAGGTGCCCGGCGCGGACGAGTTTGCGCAGCATGGGGCAAGCGTTGTATTTGTGTTCCGAGAGTTCCCTGAGCAGGTTGTCCATCCAGGTCATGACGACATCGAGGCCCATCTGGTCGGCGAGTGCGAGCGGCCCGACGTTAAAGCCAAAGCCGAGTTTCATGGCCTCGTCGATGTCTTCCGCCGACGCGACGCCCTCCATCAGCACGTGCATCGCTTCGTTCATGAACGGCACGATGATGCGGGTGGTGACGTAGCCGGGGTACTCATTGACGGTGATCCATTTCTTATCCAGCGACTCGGCAAATTCCACGGCGCGACGAAACGTCTCCTCGTCGGTGCGCAGACCCTTGATGATCTCGACGAGCGGAATGCGCGATACCGGATTGAGGAAGTGCATGCCGATAACCTTGCGAGGCCGCTTGGTGAAACTGGCGATTTCTGAAATCGAGAGAGTGCTGGTGTTGGTGACGAGGATGGTATCCTCGGGGCAGATGTCGTCGAGTTCCTGCAGCAGCTCGCGTTTCAGTTTGAGGTCTTCGGGGATCGCCTCGAAGACGATCTCGGCGTCCTCGGCCTCGGACAGATCCGCCGAGGGGTGGATGCGCGCGAGGATGGCTTTCTTGTCGGACTCGGTGAGTCCCCAGCGACCGATCTCGCGGTCGATCGACTCGGCAATTCCCTTAACACCGCGGTGGGCGAGCTTGGTGGTTTTGTCCACCAGGATGACCTCGCTTCCCTTGCTGGCTATGGCTTCAGCCAGGCCCTGGCCCATGAGGCCTGCGCCGACTATAACTATTTCTCTACCAGGCATATCGCTCCTCTCGTAGTCTCGTTTTGCCGCGCGAATTGTCGGCAAACTTGCCGACATTATAGTCATTCTATCGGGATCGGCAAGCGAATTTGCACTGACAAAGATCGAATTGTTGGGTGCAGTGTAGGCGCGAGACCCGATTCGCTGTATAATGGAACAGAGCAGGCCAAGGCGTTGCCGTCGTTGACTTTGACCTGCATGCGCGATATATAGGTGTACGAGAAGCTAACTGCGTGGAGACAGTATGAAAAGGATTACACGAACCGTCGCGCTGATCGCAGCGGCGGTAACCGGTCTGGCCGCGACGGCCGACGCGATTGTCCGGGTCAGTCCGCGGTGGACGTTTTCGGAATTTCATTTCAGTATGGGGTCGCCCCACGGGGACTACGAGGGGCTGCCCGTGATCGGCGATTTCGGCGTCTACCAGGATGATTTCGATCGAACTCGGGCGTTCGAGTTTCCCTCGGACGATCTGTACAAGACGGCGTGGTCGATCGGACTTAACCTGGGACAGGTCCGCGACGGCCACATTGCGTATTCGTTCGGATTTCGTTACACCAAGCACGAATTGAAACCGTCACCGTGGTACATGCCCGACGGTTATGGGATCGTTCTTAATGATGATCCGGAGCTGCACCAGTTCGATCTCGAACTCAACCTGAACTTCTTCCTTGCCGACGTCAACAGCGCGGCGCTGGCGCCGTATGTCGGCATGGGATTCAAGGGGGGGATTACCAATGCGGACTTCACGCTGTCCGAGGACGATCAGGACGCGAATCTCGCGCTGGCGGTCAATTTCGGCGTCGATGTGCGTTTGAGTGAACCGACCAACAAAGGGTATTGGGCGATCAGTTCGGTCAACTCCTACGATTTCGTGTCGAACAACGACCGGCCGAAATACCTGAATATCGGCGGGGCGCTGAAATACTACTTCAAAGGCTGGTAACGATCCGCTATCTTCACGATCGGCAGGCCGGGTGAACCGTCACCGCCTGCCGATCGTTATGGATACAAACCAGCAATCTTCACACGCGAGAGATGCTCTGCATGAACATGTTTTCGTTCCGGTCGTACCTCCGCATGCTGGCAGGTATGGCCGCACTGCCGCTGCTGATGGCCGGCTGTGGCGGCGATGATGACGACGATAACGGCGGGGGGGACACCCGGCCGATTATCGAGCTCCATATGAGCGAGGAGGTCAGGACGTCGAGGGCGCTGCCCGCGCCGGTGTCTGCGGACGCCAAGACGGTCGGGCTGGTTGCCCCCAACGGCCTTTACTTCACGACCGTGATGGGGACCGACTCGCTCAACAAGGAAATCGCCGTCGTGTACAGCGACTCCACCGACACGCACGTGAACGGCGGGTACGTACGGTTTGAGATCGTCGAAGGTGACGGGCACTTGTCGGCGGACTCGAATATCACCGACGCCGACGGTCGGACGACGATTTCATATACGATGGACGGGGCAATGCCGTATGCGGTCATTCGTGCGATATCCGATGCCGATGACACGCTGAAGCCGAATATCATCATCCGCGGCAACGTGCTGCGCTACGGCGCCGACGGTCAGGGACAACATATACGGTTTACCGACACGTTGAGTTCGGTCCTGAGTCTCAACGGACTTTCGGAAAGCATCGATGTCGATCCCTTCCAATATCTGCACTATGTCGTCTATGAGGATGCTCAGCAGGTGGTCGTCATAATGGGGGATACCAACCAGAATAATATCGCGGACCAGTACGAGGGGGTGGTCGGGGTGATACTGACCGACGGGTACGGCGAGAAGTTTCCGGAGGGGGTCGGAGTGCGCTCGACGTACGACCAGATGGTGGCGGCGTACGGATTGCCGGACTCGACGGGTTTTGATTCGACCCCACCGGCGGCGGATATCTATTTCTACTGGAGTCGCGGTCTGACGTTCTACGTGCTGGCAGCGTCGGGTTCGTCATCGAACTCGCTGACGGGGCCCTCGCGGGCGCAGCCGGAGGCTGTCGGGTACCGCCCGTTTATTCGTCGATAGCCCATCAGGACCTCAACGGAGCCTGCGTTGTTGAATGATTGACAGCGCGTGCGTTTGTGTCTATATAATTGTCCTGACAGGTATTGCGATAACCCACGGTGCCATTGGCGAAGGACAGATATGAAAAAGCTTTTACTCACCCTCACATTGGGAGCGGCTATGATGGCGCATTCCGGATGCGGACCGGAGACCGAGACCCCGATACGCAACAAAGAGAATCATTTCGTTACGCTGGAGACCAGCATGGGTAATCTCACGCTGGAGTTGTACCGCGATGTGGCTCCGGCGCATGCCGATTCGTTTCTTGCTCGCACGAACGAGGGTTTCTACGACGGTACGGTGTTCCATCGTATTATCAAAGGCTTCATGATTCAGGGCGGCGACCCCACCGGGACCGGCGCCGGCGATGCGGGGTATCGGCTGAATGCGGAGTTTTCGGACCTGAAGCATGAGCGGGGGATTCTGTCGATGGCGCGGGGGCCGCACCCCAACTCCGCCTCATGTCAGTTTTTCATATGTTTTGCGAATGCGCCGCATCTTGACGGCCAGTATACCGTGTTCGGTCGCGTGGTGAACGGGAGCGAAGCGCTGAACAAGCTGGAGCAGACGCCGGTGGGGCCATCACGCGGGGGCGAAAACTCGGCGCCGGTGGAAGAGGTGACGCTGATCAAGGCCTATGAATCCACGGCGGACGGGAAGGCGCTCTGAGCGGGTCGCTGGCTCGCTCTTGCTGCCTCGGTCCGGTAGGATAGTCGATGCCGCCGCGTATTCTCGTCATACTTGGCTCGACCGGTTCGATCGGGCGATCGACGCTGGAAGTCGTCGAGGCACATCCCGGGGCGTTTGAAATCCGGGCGCTGGCGACCTACGGTAACGTGGAGTTGCTGGCGGAGCAATACCGGCGGTTTCGGCCGAGATACCTGTGCGTGGTTGACGGTACGCGGCGGTCGGCGCTCGAGACGCTGCTGAAAGACGAGCCGGTGGAGATTCTGGCCGGCGAATCGGACCTGGTGGAGCTGGCGGGACTTCGGGGGCCGGAAATGGTGGTCAACGCGGTGGTGGGAGCCGCGGGACTTCGGGCGTCGCTTCGCGCCGTCGAAGAGGGCCGGGACCTTGCCCTGGCGAACAAAGAATCGCTGGTGGCCGGGGGGCCGCTTTTCGCGCCGATCGTAAAAAAGACCGGCGCGCGGATCCTTCCGATAGATTCGGAACATTCGGCGATCTGGCAGGTTCTTCAGTGCGGGCGCAAGGAGGAGATCAGGAGGATTTTGCTGACAGCCTCCGGCGGCCCGTTTCGAACGCTTGCAGCCGACCGATTTGAGGCGGTTACGGTGGAGCAGGCGCTGAATCATCCGACCTGGCGGATGGGCGCGAAGATCACGGTCGACTCGGCCACGCTGGCCAATAAGGGGTTGGAGGTTATCGAAGCCGTTCAACTTTTCGAGGTTCCGGCGGATAAAATCAAAGTTGTGGTTCATCCCCAGTCGATAATACACTCAATGGTGGAGTTTGTGGATTCTTCGGTTATCGCGCAACTATCCGAGCCGGACATGCGTTTGCCTATTACGTATGCATTATTCTGGCCCGAGCGGGCCGAGTCGGCGTACGGCAGGATAGACTGGAGCAGGATGCAATCACTGACGTTCGAAGAGCCGGATCTGGAGAGGTTTCCGGCCCTGGGTTTGGCTTTTGATGCTGCCGAGCGGGGAGGAACAGCCCCCGCGGCTTTTAATGCGGCGAACGAGGCCGCCGTAGCGGCATTCCTGGAACACCGCATCCGGTTTACGGACATACCGCTGACGATCGCCCGGGTAATCGAACGTGCCGAGTCGGTCGCCGCACCGACGTTGCCCGACATTCTCGCGGCGGACCATGAGGCACGCACGCTGGCACTGCAGACCATGGAGAGCCTTACAGTATGATTACGACCATCCTCGCATTCGTCTTCACGCTCGGCGTGCTGATTTTCATTCACGAACTTGGCCACTTTCTGGTCGCCAAGTGGGTGGGAATCGGCGTGGAACGGTTTTCGGTGGGATTCCCACCTTATATTGTCAACTGGCGGCGGGGGGGCACCGCATACAGTATCGGACTGATCCCACTCGGCGGATTCGTGAAGATGAGAGGGGAGAACCCCGACGACGAGTCATCGGGGGCCGACGACGAGTTTATGTCCAAGTCGGTTGGGCAGCGGGCGGCCGTGATATTTGCGGGTCCGTTCATGAACTATGCCCTCGCCGTGTTTTTGATGATCGGTATTCTGTATTTCGGGGGGCGTCCGGTCTACGACGATGAGCGAAGCGTGGTGGGGACGCTGGCGGAGGGCGGTCCGGCCGAACAGGCCGGCCTGCAGGTGGGCGATCAGATCGTGGCGGTCGACGGCCAGGCGGTCACCTCGTTCGAATCCATGCGCCAGTTGATCAATGCACGAGTCCAGGCGCCGGTTGATGTAACCTGGGTGCGCGGCGTCGACACCATGACGGCATCGGTGACGACCACCGTGGGCGAACAGCCCCGGGCCGATGGCGGCATCGATACGGTCGGCATGATCGGCATCTCGCAGCAGGTGCTCGCCTACGAGAATTACGGGATCGTTGAGTCAGTGGAGCGGGGATTTGTAGCCGCCCACACGATGGTGTACAAGACGGTCGAGTTCGTCTACCTGCTCATTTCGGGGCAGGTGTCCAGCAAGATGATCGGCGGGCCGCTGTTTATCGCCAAGCAGGCGGGCCGGGAAGCCGAACAGGGAGCCTCGCGCCTGTTTCTGTTCATGGCCCTGTTGTCGGTGAATCTGGCGGTGTTAAACGTGCTGCCGATCCCGGTGCTCGACGGCGGTCATCTTGTCTTCCTCGCGATCGAGGCCGTCAAGGGCAAGCCGCTGTCCGTGCGGGCGCGCGGATTGGCGCAACAAATCGGATTGATTGTGCTGTTGTCTTTGATCATCTTTGTCACGTACAACGATATCATGCGGTGATATCAGGACCTGAAACAAGACCGGTCGAATGGCGTACAAACAGACAGGGAAGACTGTTTCGCCCGGGAGCGGGCGAGAAAACGAGGAATCGATGACGGCAAAAAAGCAGGATACGGTCGGCAGCATCTGGGATAACATAAAGCAGATATTCATTGCCGTTGTCCTGGCCTTGATAATTAAAACGTCGATTGTCGAAGCCTACAAGATCCCGACGGCGTCGATGGAAGACACGCTGTTGATCGGGGATTTTCTGCTCGCGAACAAGTTCGTATACGGCGCGCAGCTGCCGCTGGTTGGCTGGCGTCTGCCGGCGTTCTCCCAGCCGGAGCGGGGCGACGTGGTTATTTTCCTTTTCCCCGGTGACGGCGTCACCAAGTATATCAAGCGTTGTGTCGGCGTGCCGGGCGACACCATCCTGGTTCGCGACAAGGTGCTGTACGTCAACGGCGAGCCGTACCCGAATCCGCCGGAGGCGAAGTTTATCGATACCACCGTTGCCGGTGAGCAGATCATCCATCCGCGCCGGATGGGCGGGCAGAACAGCCGCGATAATTTCGGACCATACGTGGTTCCCCGGGACAGCTACTTCATGATGGGGGACAACCGCGACAATTCGTACGACTCACGGTACTGGCGAGCCGTGCCCAAAGAGCTCATTTTGGGGCAGGCAATGGTGATCCACTGGTCCTGGGACGAGAGCAGGCACCCGTCGCCGGAGGTGACGGTTACCGATCCTCTGTCGGTGCCGCGACTGTTCGTATTCAACGCCATCCATTTCTTCGAGAAAGTTCGCTGGAACAAGCTCTTTACCGTGGTGAGATAATACAACTGGAGAGGCCAACCGATTCAGCCGATTGGTGTATAAGCGATACCAATGCGGCTCAGCAGACGTGCCGCGTGGAGAACATTCCGGAGGATTCAGCATGCGTATCAGATTCTTTCTTTCGACAGTGTTACTGGTAGTCGCAGGGTCGACGGTGATTGCCGGCCCGAAGGTGGCGGTTCCCGAGTCGGAATTCGATTTCGGCAAAGTAGTGCAGAACGCGACCGTATCACACACCTTCTGGATCAAATCGGCAGGCGACGACACGCTCCGCATCACCCGGATCGTACCCGGGTGCGGCTGTACGAAAGCGCCGGTGACGGACTCGGTTCTCGCCCCCGGCGACAGCACGAGGCTCGAGATCGTTTTTTCCACGAAGAGCTTCCGCGGACTGGTGGCCAAGCAGCCGTTTTTTGAGACTAACGCGGGGACGGAGCGGAACTATCTGAAGATTATCGCCGACTTGAGTGTCGACGCCGAGAAGATGCGGCCGCTGGTCCTCAGTCCGGCCGTGGTCGACGTCTCTCAGTTTACCGAGGCGCCGCGCCGCAGAGCCAAATTCCAGATCACCAATCATGACGACAAGGATTACGATCTGAGGCTGGTCGATCACGCCTTCAATAACTTCGATATCGAGCTGCCCAAGCGGATCAAGGCCGGTGAAACGGTCGACGCCACCGTGGTGGTCAAGGAAGCGTTGGTCGGCGAGGCGTTCGAGCAGTCGATTACGTTTGAGCTGAATGACGCCAACAGCACGCGTTACACGGTGCCGATCAAGCGTCTTGTCCGCATCAAGCCGGAGCTGTCGCAGTCGACATCGGGTCGCTGACAGCGCAGACAACAGACTTATGGACCTCTCCAGTCGGGGAGGTCTTTTTTTGGCTTTTGTTTGGGTTGCCGATAGGTTATACATTGCCACCATGTATCGTTTGACCGCAACCGACCTGACCAAACGATTCGGCTCCCGCAAGGTATTTTCCGGCGTCTCGTTCGAGGTGACGACCGGCCAGGCGCTTGCGATCGTGGGTCCGAACGGATCCGGTAAATCCACGCTTGTCATGACGCTGTTGGGCGAAGTGCGCCCCACCCGGGGAAGCGCCGTATTCGCCGACGATGCCGGGATCCTGACGGAAACGGCCATCCAGCGGACGACCTCGCTGGTCTCTCCGTATCTCAACCTGTACGACAGCCTGAGCGGCGAGGAGAATCTGGTGTTTTTCTCGCAGGTGGAGGGGGCGCATACCACCGGTAAACAAATCAACGCGCTTCTGGAGCGAGTGGGGCTGGCGGGCCGAGGGTCGGATCTCGTGCACACGTACTCATCGGGGATGAAGCAGCGACTGAAATACGCGCTGGCGCTCATGAACGAACCGGCATTTTTGTTTCTGGACGAGCCGACGTCGAACCTCGACGACGACGGCAAGCGGATCGTATACGACATAATCGAGGAATACACGTCCAGGGCGATTGTCGTCATCGCAACCAACGAGACGGAGGACCAGCGGTTTGCCAGTCAGTTCTGCCGGCTTGACGGCTAAGACGGTTGCGGTGTACGCGAAGGATCTGCGAGTCGAACTTCGCAATCGATACGCGACCAGTATCGTGCTGATGTTTGCGATCACGACGCTGGCGATGATCTCGTTTTCGGTCGGTCAGGCGAGCCTGGGGCCGCGGCTGCTGGCCGCGCTGTTCTGGATTGTCGTCTTTTTTTCGGCGATGGCGGGGTTGTCGGCGGTGTTCGTCCGTGAGGAGGAGTCCGGCACCGCCCTCGCGCTTCGCCTGAAAACCGATCCGACCGCCGTGTATCTCGGCAAGCTATTGTTCAATCTCACGCTGCTTTCGCTGGTCACCGCGGTCGTAACGCCGCTGTTTTTCGTTTTGACCGATGCGACCGCCGACCATATCGGGGCCTTCGTGGTCATTCTCGTGCTGGGCGTGATCGGCCTGTGCGCGGCCACGACGCTGATCGGCGCGATCATCGCGAAGGCGGCCGTCAAGGGAGCGCTGTTTTCGGTCCTGTCGTTTCCGATCTTGATCACGCTGCTGTTGATGCTGGTGGCGGCCAGCGCCCGGGTGCTCGACGGCCAGTCGTTCGGGGCGATATTCGTGGAACTTCAGGGGCTGTTCGCCTATTCTGTGGTGATGATTACTGCGTCGCTTCTGCTCTTTCGATTTGTCTGGCGGGAGTGACCGGCGTATAATGGAACATTGATCCAATTTGTCGGCGTGAAAAGTATCGACCGGTATCACGAAGGACAGCAGGCGCACTATGATATGGCAGTGGGTGTTTTTTCTGGCAATGGCCGCGATGATCGTGGTGTCGTTTTTGACCGTGGCCCCGCAACAGCAGATCGGTGAATCCAGCAGGATATTCTATTATCACATTCCGCAGGCGTGGCTGGCGATCGTGGCGTTTGCCACCTCGATGGTTTATTCGATCTGTTACCTGCGTCGGCGCGACGCCGGGCTCGATGACCGGGCGGCGATCGCTAACGCGCTGGGGCTGCTGTTCGCAATACTGGCGACGGTGACGGGGGCGATATTCGCAAAAGTCACCTGGGGGACCTACTGGAACTGGGATCCCCGGCAGACATCGATATTCGTGCTCCTGCTGATTTACGGGGCGTATTTTTCGCTGCGGGGGGCGGTCAACGGCGAGGAGCGCCGGGCGGCGATGTCGGCGGTCTACTCGATTTTCGCGTTTCCCCCGGCTGTTTTTTTGATGTTTGTTTTTCCCCGCCTGACACCATCGCTGCACCCGTCGGACACGGTGCTGGACAAGAATCTAAAGTTCTCAATGACGACCGATGTTGCCTCGATTTTGTTTGGATCTTTAATTCTGTTTACCGTATTATATATATGGATGTTTAAACTCGCGGCCCGGGTTTATGCGTTAGAACGGGCGCGACGGGAGGTCGACTGACATGGACGGAAATTATGTGGCCCTGATCGTCACGCTGGTCGTGTGGCTGGGCCTGTTTTTGTTTCTTCGGGCGCTGCACAAGCGGGTCCGGAGACTGGAGGAGACAAGCAAGTGAAAGCCAAATACATCATCGGGGCCCTGATTATTGTCGTTTTCGTGGTCTGGGGAACCTCGGCGTTTCTGACAACCACGGTGCAGTACGTGCCGATCGAGCAGGCGGCGGTCGCCAGCCGGACGGTGCAGGTGATGGGTAAGATCGACTTTGACAAGGTCAAATACGACACCGATAAGTCCTGCCTGGAATTCGCCATTTATGATGCCGAGGCCGCGACACCGCAGGCGGCGCAATCGCACCTCCAGGTTGTGTACTACGGCGTGGTGCCGGGGAATTTCGACCAGGCCACCTCGGTGGTGCTCAAGGGAAAAAGCGGGGCTGACGGCACGTTTATAGCCGAGCAGATGCTGGTGAAGTGTCCGTCGAAGTACCAGGGCGAGGGGGGAGAATATCAGGACATGAAAAAGCACGATGAGGCGGTAGGCGCCTCTACCGGCGCTTGACGCTCATAGTTCTTCTATCTGTACGACGCGATTTCGACACGGTCGGCGGGTGTTTCGCCGGCCGTTTCGTTTGGGGTTCCTCCGGGTCCGGCGGGGCTAGTTTTGAGTTGCCTCCATAAAGAGGATAATGTAGATTATCTTTCGTTCGGCATTTGACTGTCTTGCCCCTGAAAAATTGAAACCACGAGAGCGGATCGATGTGCGGCTGGAGTCTGGAATTTTCTATCGATGTTGAGCACGACCGGCGGCTGGTGCGGGCACGGATATATGGGATATGGAAAGGGGCCCATGCCGACAGTTACCACCACGAGTTCGAGGAGAAGGCGCAGGGGTTGTTCGACAAGCCGTGGGCCAAGCTGGTGGACCTTACGGCTTGGAAGACGTCGTATCCGGATACGGTTCAGCGGATCGCCGCGCACATGCAATGGTGTCACGAACACAACAACGTGTTGTCGATTTATGTCGTAAACAATCCCAGCACGTTTCGTATGCTGAAGGAGATGATTACGCGGGGAGGAACCAGTCAGGCGGCTCAGGTGGTGAAGACCATCGCGGAGGCGGATGAGTACCTGGCGAAACACTGGCAGCCCGAACCGTGAGGGCTTCCCCTGTTGGGGGGCAGTTTATTGAGCTTGTCCGGGGCGTTGAAAACACCTATGTTGCTACGGCACCCGAAGTGTCGGATCCCCGGAGCACCATAACATACGAAATCACATTATCAGTACGAGGCGGTTTCGCACATGGCTGGATGGAGCCTTCACTACTCGTTTGTGGTCGATGAGTCAAACGCAGTCATATATGAGAAGATTCACGGCGTATGGCAGGCGAAGACTGCGCGGTCGTACCACGACGATTTCATGAAGGAAGTCGAGCCGCTGACCGCGAATCCGTGGGCAAAGCTTGTTGATCTGACCAACTGGAAGACGTCGTACCCGGAGGTGATCGATATCATCGGCAACCATCTGGCATGGTGCATGAGCAACAACCTCGGGTTGTCGATCAACGTGCTGAACAACCCCAGCACGTTTCGGCAGCTGCTGAAGATGTTCACGACGGGGGCCACGCGCGACATTTCGCACACGTTCCGCACCTCGGTGGAAGCCGAGCAGTTCCTGCGCGAGAACTGGATACAGCCCCGACTCGACCGGGCGCAGAAATGACAAAGTCCGCCGGGGGCGGACTTTGCGATGTCGTGCTGATTCCGGTACGCGCTATTTCCGTTTCATATACCGATCAAACCATCGGGCGATCCATTCAAGCCGCGCGACACGCCGGTCGGGCCGCCCGTGACGCGACAGGCCGTGGGGTTCTTCGGGGAAGCGCACCATCTCCACGGTTTTGCCCATCACTTTCAGCGTGACAAACATCTGTTCAGCCTGCTCGATCGGGCAGCGCAGGTCTTGTTCGCTGTGTATGATCAGCACCGGCGTCTTCACGTTTTTGGAATAGACGAGCGGCGAGCAGCGTTCGTAATTCTCGAAATTGGTCCACGGATGTCCGTTGAACTCACGTTCCAGTTCCCACCCGATATCCGACGATCCGTACATCGAGCGAAGGTTGACGACCGACCGCTGGGTGACGGCGGCACGGAAGCGGTGCGTGTGCCCGATCATCCAGTTCGTCATGTAGCCGCCGTACGATCCTCCGGTGACGCCGATTCGTTTGGGGTCGACAAAGGACTGCCGTTCGAGCCAGTCGGCGGCGGCCATGCAGTCTTTGTAGTCGAGATCGCCCCAGCCGCCGGCGATGGCGTCGGCCCATGTTTCGCCTCGTCCGGATCCGCCGCGCGGATTGGTGTAGAAGACGACGTATCCTCTAGCGGCGAGGTACTGCATTTCGTGGAAGAACGTAAATGCGTACTGGGCCCGGGGACCGCCGTGGATCTGAAGGATCGCCGGGTACTTCCGTCCGCGTTTGAAATCCGGCGGGGTTACCAGAAAGCCCTGCACCTCAATACCGTCGAACGACTTGAACATCAACTCGCGAACCCTGCCGAGGCGGCGGTTGGTGCGGATAATGCGGTTGAGATCGGTGAGACGGCGGGCCTTCTTCTCGCCGCCGTACTCGGTCGGGCACACGATGATCTCGCCGGGGGTGGTCAGGTCCGAGAAGACGCACGCGGCTGTTCGGCATGAGCCGTCGATCGAGAACCCCTTGATATGACATTGGCCGCGATAAACGCGAGTTGGTTTACCGCCGCTGCGGGGGACATAAAACAGGTTGGTTACACCCGTATCGGAGGCGGTGAAGTAGATTCGCCTGCCGTCGCGGGACCACGCGGGCGCGCTCCCCTCGCCGAATTCTCCCATGTCCGATATGGACTGATCGATGGTCATGCGATCCCATGTCGGCATGAGATCGCGCGCTTTCGGCGTGCCGGAACCCCCCACAATCCAGACGTGGATGTTTGTGACGCCCCAGGCGTCATGGGGATTGTCGTGCCCCATGTAGGCGATCAGTTTGCCGTCGGGCGAAAAGCGCGGTGAGAAGACCGGGCCGGGCGGAGTGGGGACTCGCCGTTCCTTACCGCCTCCGAACGGAATGACAAACAGGTCCTGTCGGAGACTGTCGATATCCGGGTTCTTGGAGCGGTTGGAGACGAACGCGATCAGCCGTCCATCGGGGGAGACGCACGGGTCGACGTTTTCGCGCTTTCCGCGGGTCACCTGGCGCAGCGCGGCATCCTCCAGCCGGAGCGAGTAGACCTGAAACCGATCCTTCGGCAGGAACCCCTGACCGTCCGCCTTGTAATTAAGCCGGGTGATATGCCGGAACACGGGCGGTTTCTTTTTCTCATCGTCCTCCGCGACAAAGTGAGAGTCGTTGTACCGGAGGGCGAACACCAGGTGTGTGCTGTCCGGAGTGAACTGCATCGACATGATTGCGCCGTCGATTTCGAGCACCAGTCGTTCCGCGCCGCCGGCCGCCGGCATAATGTAGATCCCGGTCTTTTTGTCGCGAGTCGAGACAAACGCGATCGACTCGCCGTCGGGCGACCAGACAACCGAGCGGTCATTGTGGTCGCCGAAGGTGTACTGCCGCGATTCGCCGGCCGCGATGTCGTGGACATGAATATTGGAGTAGTAGGCCTTTTTCTTCTGATCCATGCGCTCTACCGGATAGGCGATCTTACGCTCGTCGGGCGAAATGCGGACGGCGGTCGGCAGGCGCAATGCGAAGAGGTCGTCGGCCGAGATGACGGGTTTTCGTGAACCGGCGCGGCGGGTCTGCTTTTTCATGAGCGTGTCCTTCCACGTGACTCGATCTGCTTGTCTACCGGGCAAGGTACACCGGCCCCAGAACACTCTCAAGCCCTTTGTGGCGGCGTCAAAATCGCCCCACGATGTCTCCGATTTGGCTTGCCTTCGGGTCCGGAATCGCCCTTATTGTGCGGCGGGCCGCAGGCTCTCGCGCGCGGCAAAAAACGCGCAACACCGGGAGCTTTTGGCCGTTCCGGCTGTTGTAGGCAGCAGACCGCAGGCAGGCAGAAAGATAAGTTTAGTGTTCAGATAGATCTCAAGGAGGTTTCCCGTTGGAGGTCGTTGCCCTCATCGACAAGGTTCGCAAGTACGACGGCAAGCGCCCGTCGAAACTCAAAGACAACCAGGCGCTGGAGGCATACTCCGGCAAGACCCCGGCCCAGCTCCGGGCCATGATGAAAACCATGCTGACGGCCCGCCGTGTCGAGCGCGAGGAGAAGCTGCTCCTGCGCAAGGGCTACAATCGATTTTTCATCGGGTGCGGCGGGAAGGAACTGGCCGACGTCTGTTTTGCAGAGGAGCTTCGTCCGACCGATCCATTTGTCGGTTACTATCGCAACAAGGCGTTCGACATACATCGGGGTTCGACGCTGTGGGACAAGATGCTGGAAGCGATCGGTGATCCCCGTGCGATCAACAAAGGGCAGCAGATTCCGGCGCACCCGGGCTATCCGCACCTGTCGATAATCACGCAATCATCGCCGACCGGCGGCCACGCGCTTGAAGCGGCGGGCATCGCCGAGGCGACCGTACACCCGGTGCCTGTCTCCCAGCAGTCGTGGATCCCCGGCGGACGATACCCGGCCGATTCGGTGACCCTCTGTTGCATCGGCGAGGGCTCGTCGTCGGAGTCGGAATTCGCCCGCGCCGTGTTTAACACGGTGTTTTTCAAGGCGCCGTGCATTTTTGGCATCTACAACTGCGGCTGGGCCATTTCCGTCTCGGTCGCCGAGCAGTTCCCCGGCGGTGACCCGACCAGTCCCTTTCGCGGGTACGAGCAGTTCGGCCTGAAGATCATGCAGGTCGACGGGACGGACGTCAAGGAAATGCTCAAGGCCGCCCGCGACGCGGTCACCTACGCGCGCGAACACAAGCGCCCGGTGCTCATGAATATCCGGGTTACGCGCGAAGGGTCGCACTCGGGGTCCGACGACCAGTCATTTTACATGGATCCGGTCGAACAGGACTGGCACACCTATAACGACTGCATTCTCAAGACCGCTAATGCGTTCATCGAAGACGGTATCATGACCCCCGAAGAGATCGGCCAGATGTGGGACGACCTCGATACGGCGGTTTCTACCGAATCGGCGAAGGCAGTGGAGACGTTCCAGCCCAAGACAACCGAGATGATCAAGGATCTCGTGTACACGTATGACTTCGAGCAGGTCAAAAAGACCTGGAAGCGGTACCGGGACGCCTATCAGGGCGACCGCAAGGCCCGCTACAAAGAGTGGCACGAGAAGGGGTATTTTACATCGCCCGATCTTCCCGAAGATGTCGGACCGATGACGATGCGGTTCGCGATCAACTACACGCTGTTCGATCTGTTTGAGTTGTCGAGCGACGTGCTGCTGTTCGGCGAAGACGTCGCCGACTTCTCGGGGCATATGGTGGAAGAGAAGGAAAAGCAGCTCTCCCTGAAGGGTAAGGGCGGCGTGTTCCTGGTCAGCAAGAATCTCCAGCGGGAGTTCGGCAACAGCCGGTGTTTCAACACGCCGCTGGATGAAGCCGGAATCCTCGGGCGAGCCGCCGGGCATGTCTATCAGGGCAGACGCATCGTCCCTGAGATTCAGTTCCTCGATTATATGTCGCCTGCGTACCAGATACTCAAAGACCGAATCTGCACGACCTATCAGCGTTCCGGCGGCGTATACACGATGCCGATGACCATCCGTACGACCTACGGCGGATACAAGCAGGGGGCGGGAGCGTTCTGGCACTCGGAAGGGAATCTGGGGACGTGGATGAACATCCCGGGGCTGCTGATCGCGGTACCCTCGAACGCGTACGACGCGGCGGGATTATTGAAGACGGCCTGGGCCTCGGATGATCCGGTGCTGTTCTGCGAGTCGGTAGCGCTGTACAATCGTCGGGACTGGGAGGGCGTTCCGATGGAGACGCCGATTCCGGGGATCGACGAGCTGATCCCGTTTGGGGTGGCGAAGACGTACTACGAGGAGCACCGAGACGTGGGGATCATCACGTACGGGGCGACCTTCCAGATGGCTCGTCGCGCGGCGGAGGTTCTGCGGGAGAACGGAATCCATGTCCGGGTGGTAGACCTTCGGACGCTGAAGCCGATGGATGAGGAAGCGATCCTGCGGACGGCCGCGGAGTGCGGGAAGGTGCTGGTGGTGACGGAGGACCGTTTTCCGGGTGGGGCGGCGGCGACGATCGCGTCGGTGATCACGTCGGGTTCGGGTCTGTTCCATCTGGAGGCGCCGGTGAAGCTGGTGACGGCGATCGATGCGCGGGTGGCGTACGGGATGGACGGCGATGCGGCCTGTCTGCCGACCGTGGAGAAGATTGTCGCGGCGGTCCAGGAGCTTCACGAGAACTATTAGCCGGTTGAACACCGGATTGACGGAGAATGGGAAATGTGGCGGCGCCGGCTGAAGGGCCGGTGCCGTCTTGTTAGCGGCCTGGGGTAGTTTTCGGGGCAGGCGACACGGTGTGACGTCCGGGCAGCGAATTTGCAGCTACTCCCCATCGGACAATGCAGTAGACGGCGGAACTTGCGCTTAGCACGCACTAAACGCGCACGGACCCGGCACGAGCCGTCAGCTTTTGTGCACGGATATGCATTATAGCTCCACGTTGTCCAATTTGGTCGGCGGGTGCCGCCGCCGAACGACGTCACTCACGGAAAAATAACGGTTCGGGCTGAACGGGCGTGCGGGCAGCCGTGCATGACCGACCGGGGACGGAAGTCCGCCGGGGCACAAGGGAGTATTCGGTTGGAAGTCTCCACCATCATCAACGAACTTCGAAACGCGACTCCGCGGGCCGGGGCGGCGGTCTCGGCCGACGGCATCCGGGCTGAGTATTCCAACAGGACTATAGACCAGATTCGGGCAATAGTCCGTGACATGCTCAGGTCACGGCGTGTGGAGCAGGAAGAGAAGCTGCTTCTGCGCAAGGGGCACAACCGGTTTTTCATCGGCGCTAACGGTAAGGAACTTGTGGATGTCGTCCTCGCCCACGCGCTGAGACCGACCGATCCGTTTGTCGGATACTATCGGAACAAGGCCTTCGAGCTCGCTCGCGGCGTGTCATCGCTGGAGAAGCTCTATCAGGCGCTTGGGGACGCTCGGTCATTGAACAAGGGGCAGTTGCAGGGACATGTCGGCTATCCGGATTTGCACATACTGCCGCAGGTCTCATGCACCGGCGCGCACGCGCTGGAGGCGGCGGGTGTTGCCGAGGCGCTGCGCCACCCGGTAGCGGTGTCCCGTCAGTCGCACAAGCCCGGCGGAGCGTGGCCGGCCGATGCGGTCGTGGTCTGTTCGATGGGCGAAGGAGCGACCTCGGAAGCCGAGTTCGGACGGTCCGTGTTCAACGCCGTCTTTTTCAAATCTCCGGTCATCTTCGCCATTTACAATTGTGGGTGGGCGATTTCCGTTTCGGCCTCCGAGCAGTTCGTCAATGGCGACATGACTGTGCCCTATCGCGGGTACGAGGCGCACGGGCTCAAGATCATACGGTTCGACGGCACTGATATCAAAAGCACGCTGGCCGGCGTGGATGAGGCGATTGCCTACGCGCGGTCCGGCGCGGGGCCGGTACTCTGCGATATCCGGGTGACCCGCGAGGGCTCTCATTCCGGCTCGGATGACCAGGGATGGTACATGGACCCCGTGCAGCGCGACTGGCATGCGTACAACGACCCGATGCTCAAGACGCTCCGGACCCTTATCGACGACGGTATACTCTCGCCGACCGAGCTGACGTCGATGTGGGACGAGCTTGATACTGAGGTTACGCACGCTTCGGAAGAGGCCACCCGGTCTTTCAACTTCAAGAACCGCGAGATGGTCGAGAGCCTCGTGTACACGTATGACTTCGAGCAGGTCAAAAAGACCTGGAAGCGGTACCGGGACGCCTATCAGGGCGACCGCAAGGCCCGCTACAAAGAGTGGCACGAGAAGGGCTATTTTACGTCGCCCGATCTTCCCGAAGATGTCGGCCCGATGACGATGCGGTTCGCGATCAACTACACGCTGTTCGATCTGTTTGAGTTGTCGAGCGACGTGCTGCTGTTCGGCGAGGATGTCGCCGACTTCTCAGGACACATGATCGAAGAAAAAGAAAAACAGCTTTCTTTGAAGGGGAAGGGCGGCGTGTTCCTGGTCAGCAAAAATCTCCAGCGGGAGTTCGGCAACAGCCGGTGTTTCAACACGCCGCTGGATGAAGCCGGAATCCTCGGGCGAGCCGCCGGGCATTGCCAGCAGGGGCGCCGGGTCATACCTGAGATACAGTTTCTCGATTACATGTCACCGGCGTACCAGGTGTTGAAGGATCGGATTGCCACGATCAATCAGCGGTCGGGCGGACTTTTCAAACTGCCCATGGTTATCCGCACGACCTACGGCGGATACAAGCAGGGGGCGGGAGCGTTCTGGCACTCGGAAGGGAATCTGGGGACGTGGATGAATATCCCGGGGCTGCTGATCGCGGTACCCTCGAACGCGTACGACGCGGCGGGATTGTTGAAGACGGCCTGGGCCTCGGATGATCCGGTGCTGTTCTGCGAGTCGGTAGCGCTGTATAATCGTCGGGACTGGGAGGGCGTTCCGATGGAGACGCCGATTCCGGGGATCGACGAGCTGATCCCGTTTGGGGTGGCGAAGACGTACTACGAGGAGCACCGAGACGTGGGGATCATCACGTATGGGGCGACCTTCCAGATGGCTCGTCGCGCGGCGGAGGTTCTGCGGGAGAACGGAATCCATGTCCGGGTGGTAGACCTTCGGACGCTGAAGCCGATGGACGAGGAAGCGATCCTGCGGACGGCCGCGGAGTGCGGGAAGGTGCTGGTGGTGACGGAGGACCGTTTTCCGGGTGGGGCGGCGGCGACGATCGCGTCGGTGATCACGTCGGGTTCAGGTCTGTTCCATCTGGAGGCGCCGGTGAAGCTGGTGACGGCGATCGATGCGCGGGTGGCGTACGGGATGGACGGGGATGCGGCCTGTCTGCCGACCGTGGAGAAGATTGTTGCAGCGGTCAAAGAACTGCACGAAGAGTATTAGATGTTCGACAACGTACGACAGTCCGCCGCCGGGGAACGCCCCCGGCGGTTTTTTTATGATCGCTTGCGGAAGGTCAGCCACGAACGCAGACGCAGGCGGTCTTCCGGCTCGAGGACAATCAGGAAAAAGCCGGCGCACGCAAGCACAGTGCAGACGAGGATATTAGCCGACAGCGAGAGCCAGTCGGTCTCGGGCCACACTTTCAAGCACACGTGAGCGGTCGGCCCGGTGATGGCGGCGGCCAGTCCTCCGGGTACCAGCGTTGAGTGCCAGATTGTCCTGATCCGGAGCTTCAAAGCCCGCGCCATAAGAACGGGGTAGAGCGTGAGCGACAGCAGCGCCTGGGGAAAGGCCGAGGCGCTGGCCATGAGAATAACCGAGCGTTTGACGGTGTCGACGGCCGCGCCACCGTCGCCGACGACTTCCGCGCCGAAAAACAGGGCGAGTGCCGTGCCGAGTTTGAGAACGATTTCAAGCACGAGTATCCACAGCAGATAGCCGTGTTTTTCGATACCAAACAGAACGGCGTTGCCGACGATCTGCGGCAGGAACACGGTGCCGCTGATGGCCAGGATGAACATCACGAAAAACGAGTCGTGAAACTCCGGGGCCAGCCAGAGCGTGACGAAGCGACCGGCATATGCAAGAATGCCCACGCAGAGGAAAACGCCGAGATAAGCGACATAGGTCAGGGAGCGGAGGTAGACCTGCCGGACCTTTTCGAGTGAATCGGTTGCTTCGACATGGGCGATGAGCGGGGTCAACGGTCCGCCGAGGGCGTTGACGAGGTGCCGCACGTACAGCATCAGCTGGGCCCCGGGAGCATAAACGCCGACGGCGGCGGTCGACGCCAGCAGGCCGAGCAGGATCGAGTCGGAGTTAAACAGGATCATCCAGGCGACGGCCACGCCGAAGGAGACGCGGGAGTAGCGGAAGAGCGCCCGGACCGTTTCGCCGGTCACGAACCGCCGCCCTATTTGCACCTCGGGATGCAGTCGTTTCAGCCAGAACACACCGACCAGGTTGCGCGCGAGGCTGAAGGCGATCATGGTGACCGCGAGCGCAACCAATCCGTAGCCGTATGTCAGCAGGAGAACATAAACCAGGGTTTTGCCGATCTCCTCGGCGACTTCTAGGGTCTTCGCGATGTCGAAGCGATGAATCGCGCCGAGGGAGCCGCCGAACGGAAAAAGGACAAATCGAAGAGCGACAAAGACTCCGATAAGAAACAGGGCGGTCTGTCCCTCGTTGAGCAGGGACGGATCGGTCAATTCAAAGAGAGGAAAGACGTACCGGGCGGTCACGGCCGATGCCATGAGCGTGACAAGGGCGATGGCAGCGTAGACGACAGTGGCACTGTTCAGGACGCGATTGAACGATTCATAGTCGTCCAGTCCGAGATAGCGGGGTAAAAAGCGGGAGAGGGCGCGCTCGAGCCCGACGTCAAACAGAAAGAAGTAGTTGACGATCTGGAATACGAGAATCCACACTCCGTAGCGCGCGTCTCCGAGCACGACCGTGATATAGGGCACGAAGAAGAAGGCGATGACGATGCGTATGACAAAGCCGGCCCACGAGGAGAAGACGTTGGTCAGCAGTCGTCCGGTCGGACCAGCCATCGAAAAAACCCTTTGTCAGAGATTTCCGGTCAGTATACTTTTGAACGAGTATGTCAGCAACCCTTAACTTCATGACTCTTCATAGCGCGCGTATCGTCCGACTCCTGACAGTGATCGCGTTTGTCCCGTTATTGGCGGCGACCCCGTCGGTTGTTTCCGCACGGCCGTCGTATCTGGGATTTGAGCCGGCCTATCCCCGACAGGCGCCGCGCGTAGAGGGCCGGTTTGCGTGGTATCGTCTCGATACGGATTCGGTCCGGATTATGACGCTCGGGGTTTCCGCCGACGGCCGCCATGTCGCGGTCCAGATGCCGTCAGGCGGCAACCCGCGTGATATCGAACTGGTGACCGCCCTGTTTCAGTATATGAAGGGCATGGTGTTCGAACCGGCGCGTCACGACGGCGTCCCGGTGGAGTCCCGCCTTCCGGTGCTCGTCCGCTTCCGCGCCGGAGGCGTGGTGCCGGATGTTCAGTTCACCATCGATTGGGAGCGACGTGTCACCGACTACGACCTGTACCGGCTGGCGCTGGAGATCAACGGCATCGAGCCGCCGCGACTTCGTCGGTTCCCTCCGCTTCTGTCCGCCGTGCGGCGGGCGGACTCACTGGCGCAGTACCCCTACTCGCTGGTGCGGCTCGATATTGACACGACGGGTCGCGCGACTCTTGTCGAAATCGTCCGCACGACGCATCAGGGTTACGAACATCAAACCGTCACCGCATGCAACTGGGCCGACTTCGAGCCGGCACGGGTCGACGGCGCGCCGACACCGGCGCCGGTCTATCTGCTGCTCTCGTACTTCCCGGAGCAGTCTTATCCGACGCCTGCCTGGACAGCGCCCCCATCCGACTCGGTCATCATTCAAACGCGCCTCTCAGTCAGCGTGCGTGCCGACACGCTCGGTTTGCTTGCGAAACCGGTTCCACGAAACGTGTTCTCCGAGAAATTCACGCTGACGGAAGTGCCCGGCGCGTCGTTCTCCAGTGCCGGCATCTGGGCAGAGGTGGACACGCTGGGCAACGCCCGGGGACTTCGCGTGGGCAGTACGTATGAGGCAACTATCAGTCGCTTCCGAACGCTGCTGGAACAGCTTCGTTTTTATCCGGCGATCGCGATGGACGGGCGACCGATCCGCTATGTGGGGCCGCTGGAGGCGCGGTTCGTAGGTAGTGGGGATGTACGAATTCGGTTTCTGTGGCAGTATTGGGAAAACCCGGAGTTGTTCGATTATCTTGTTTATTATCAATAGGTTACAGGATGTGCTATCGGGCTGTTCCGGGCTGTCGGCGCATTAACTGCGTCACTTAAAGGCGGGGATTGGACCCTGCCTGACCAAGCGGGCTGTAAGTACTTTGTATGCAATAACTTGGATGGGTAGTGTGCGAACACCAGGAGACAGGCACGGGCATTGATTTGATCAACGGGTAGAACGGTGAAGCCCCACTGAGAGCGGTCTCCCGCAACGGGAAGATGTTCTCGCTCACGGTGTATAAGGAGAGGTAAAGACACTATGCTACCCAAGGTGACTCGGATGCTGAATGTGTTTGCAGTGATCATGCTGATGATAACGGTGGGATACCTTGCCGTGACCTTTTCTCACCTGCTGTCATCGACCGTAAAACTGGCGATGGTCGCGGCTGCCGCCGGTTACGGGCTGGGTTACTGCCGGATAGCCGCAACTGTAAGTGCCCAAAAGCCTAGCGAGTGAGACAGATATTTGCTTGACATCAGGTCTCTATCTCGTATTTTCGTTTGTCTTTTGGGAGAAGTATGAGGGATAAAGTGTTAAAACGTAGAATCTACAGCCTTCTTTTGTGCGCCGCGCTGGTGCTGAGCGGCACCGGGCTTCAGGCCGACTCGGTGGGAAGTGAGTTCAAGGTAAGCGCGGCGGTGCAAAATGCGCTGAATGCCGGCGACACTACCCTGGCGATCGATTTGCTCAACAAAGACATCGCCGCCGATCCAAACTACCACACGAATTACTTCTCCCTTGGATATCTGTTGTATCAGCGCGGGGATTATGACCGGGCTGCGATTCAGTTCCAGCGTGCCCTTGAGAAAAAGGACAAACACTGGGAGTCGCTGCTTCTGCTGACGTACTGTCAGATCCAGCAGGAAAAGTATGACGAGGCCCTCACCAACGCCGAAAACGGCCTCAAGCGCGATCGCAATAACAAGGGCCGGTGGGAAAACGTGATGGGGATGGCGCTGATGGGTCTCGAACGGTACGCGGATGCGGATGCGGCGTTTCGTCGTGCGCTGGTCGTCGATGACAACAACGCCGAGTACCACATCAATCTCGGCGACGCCAACTTCCGCCAGGGGATTCCATCGCTTGCGGTGGTCGAGTACGAGCGGGCGCTGCAGCTCGATACGGCCGGCAAGGAAGTCTACTTCCATTGGGCCGAAGCCTGCCTGGACATGAAAGACTACAATTGTGCGATCGAGAAGCTTCGGATCGTCCTGACGAAGGACTCGACGTATGCGCCGGCGTGGAACCGCGCTGGGCACATCTACTTCCGCGCCGCCCGGTCGAGCCGGACGCGCCAGGAACGCACGGACCGGTTCCGTGATGCGATCGGGTCCTACAAGAAATATTTCGAACTGGCGAACGTGGCCCCTGACTCGTCGACCGTCCGTCCGTATTTCGAAACGGCCATGGCGTATTCCGAGATTTACGGGTTTGAGGACGCGGTGGAGTATTTCGACAAGGTGCTGGCTATCCCGTACGAGCCGAGAGACATTTACTTCTACTACGGCAAGGCCCTGTGGGGCGTAAAGGAGTACGATCGGGCCGCGGAGATGCTGCAGAAGCAGCTCGACTGGCAGGCCCAGCAAACAGGGGACTACCGGCCGACGTTTGCCGAGGCGGAGCTGAACCAGTTGATGGGCGACAGCTACTACTATCGGAGGCCCAATGATTTCTCGACCGCGCTGACCTGGTACAAAAAGTCGCTTTCGGAGCTCTCCGATCAGAAGAGAATCATATATAACGTAGCGGTGGCAAACCACCAGCTCAAGCGGTACCGTGAGGCGCTTCAGTTTTACGACCAGCGGATAGCGCTCGGCATGGATTCAGCCAGTTCCGGCGTCTACAAAAATGCCGGGTCGTGCGCGCTGAATGTCGCCAACGAGGAGGCTACGGGCGAAGACGACCTGATGGAGGAAGAGATGGGGGTGGCCGCCGAGCCGGACACCATCAATTACTACGAGAAGGCGGCTGGATATTTCGTCGCCTATCTCGAGTACGAGCCCAATGACGAGCGGATTCTCGAATTGGCGGGAACCACGGTCCTGTACCAGCTGGCCGACTGCAACCGCGGTGTCGCCCTGTTTGAGCGGCTTTTGTCCGTGAATCCGAAAAACTGCGTGGCGAAGCGATCGCTGGGCTTCGCGTACTTCGGCGGGTTATGCACCAAGAACTACAACAAGGCGATCGCGTATCTGACGGATGCGTATGAATGTCAGATCGCCACGGGCGGCAGCGCCTGTTCCGACGTTACACTGGCGCTGTATATCGCGCAGGCGTATCACCTGCGTGCGGCCGAAGTGACCAGGGAAAAAGCAGACTACAAAAACGCGTTTGAATGGTACGGCAAGGTGCTCAAATGTGAGCCGGGTAATGCGGACGCCCAGAAGGGCCAAAACGACACCCAGTTCGAGTTCTAGCCGGCCGCATACACTGACGGTCTATCTGTCCAGGAGTCTCAATGGCGGACAAAGAGAAGAAGTCGGATTCTCAGCAACCCTCACAGTCGAAAGGCGAATCGTCGGGAGCGTTCAAGCGAATCGACGAATCGCAGCGGTTCCGGTATATCGGGTTTGAAGTCTTCCCGGGCAAGCCCAAGGATCTCTTCAAATCGGATGCCGAGCGTCAGAAGTGGGTCGAACGCCTGCAGGCGCGCCGCCAGAAAGGCGAGTCGTCCCGCGAACACAACACGCTGCTCGAGGAGCGCGTGTCGTTCGGTGAACGGATCGTCTTGGCGCTCGCCTGTCTGGTCGTGATCGGGTCGCTGTTCCTTCCCTGGTACTCGGCGTACACGGAGACCACAGTCGAGACGAAGCCGACTGCCGAAGCTGCGCCGACATCGGCGCCGCCGCCTGCGGCGAGTGAACTCGTTGACAGCCTTGAAGGCGTTATCGATTCGGTTGCGCTGGCGCAAACCGGGGCGGGTGATTCGGCGGCGGCTGCGACCCAGTCGGACGCCACGCAGAGCCCGATCGGCGGCGAGGAGGTCATTCACAGCGCCGTCGCCCGCAAGAAAGTGGTGAAGGAAGTCTCGTCCCTGAACTGGTTCGGATCCCTGGCCGCGCTCGGATCGATCGGCGGGTACGTGTTCTCATCGGGCCTGCTGGCCATATCGGGCGTGCTGATGCTGTTGTATCAACTGATGGCGATAGCGCTGCCGCTGTTCACCCTGTACCTGCTGTTTGGTTCGAAGGAACGCGGCGACCAGTTGGCGCTCAAGTTGAAACGCACGCTGAAACTCAACTGGGTGCCGGTGATTCTCTTCGTGCTGGTGTTCGTGTTGTCATTCTTCGGCGCCCAATACTCGTTCGACGCGCCATCGATGTTCGACAGTCTCGGCACTTCGTACGGGATAGGCGCTCTGGCAAACGCTCTTTCGTGGGGCGTATTCGTCTCACTGGCGATGTTCGTCATGGTTGCGGCAAAAAGTATCGAGATATAGTGATTGCTCAGGTAACTGGAGGTTAATCTCAGGTGGTTAAACAGACACTCTTTGTAACTCTGAACGCCATCATAGCGTTCGGTATTGGATTCGGTCTCTGGTACGGCGTCTTCCGGACCTCGGAAAACCCGATTGTTCATTCCATTTATCAGGGCGGTCCGCTGGTCGTGCTGCTCATCATGATTCTGGTTATGTTGTTGGTGTTCGTGATCGAGCGGTACATATCGCTGTACGGCAACGCCAAGGGCAAGAGCTCCGTGCAGGTGTTTTTCAAAAAGCTGATCACGCTGCTGCAGCAGGATGATTTCGACGGCGCGCTGGCGGCCTGCGACAAGCAGCGCGGGACCACGGCGAACGTGCTGCGGGCCGGTATCGAGCGGTACCGCCAGGTCAAGGGCGATCACTCGATCGACGCTGAGAAGCGCATCCAGTTGACCCAGTCGGCTATCGAAGAAGCCAACGCGCTGGAGGGACCGCTTCTCGAGCGCAACCTGATCGCCCTGTCGACGATTGCATCGATCGCCACCATGGTCGGCCTGCTCGGGACGACGATCGGCATGATTCGCGCGTTTGCCGCGACAGGTAATGTCGAGGGCGGCGTGATCGACGCACAGCAGCTTGCGGTCGGTATTTCTGAAGCATTGGTGAATACGGCGGGCGGTCTGCTGTCCGGTATCCTGGGCATTTTCTTCTACAACTTCTTCGTGAATAAGGTCGACGCGTTCAACTATACCACCGATGAGGCGACCTTCGAAGTGATGCAGCTGCTGAAAGAGAAAGAAGGAAAGTAAGCGATGTCGATCAAAAAGAAACGGCGCGTAGCCATCCGTATCGACATGACGCCGATGGTGGATATCGCCTTTCTGCTGCTGATCTTCTATATGGCGACCACGCAGTTCAAACCACCGGAGGCGCGGGCGGTCGATCTGCCGCAATCGCACTCGCAGATCGAACTGCCGGACAAGGACGTTATTTACGTGACTGTAACCAAACTCGACTCGATCTACGTCGATTATGTGGAGAAGGTCGAGATAGATATCGACGGTCAGAAGGTGCAGACGAGCGCGCGAATCGTGCGCACGGCCAACCCGGAGACGGTGGCGTCGGAAATCATCCGCGTCCGTACACGCAACCCGCGGGCGCTGGTGGTGATCAAGGCCGACGAGAGCGCCAGTTTCGGCGTGATGCAGGATGTGATGAAACAGATGCAGGAAAACTACATGGAGCGTTTCCTGATCATCACCGATCACGAGGCCGAGGTGTAGTGCATGCAGACAGTCCTGTTTGAAAGGAGAGTGATGACGGTATGGCCGGCGAAGTAGTAGAACGGGCTGCAAAAGGCGGTAAAAAGGGCCTTCGGCGGCCGAAACGCCGTATCTCCATCCGTATCGACATGACGCCGATGGTGGATATCGCTTTTCTGCTGTTGATTTTCTATATGGTGTCGACCGTGTTTTCCATGCCCCAGGCAATGGAGATTAACCTGCCGCGCGCCGAGGACGTGGAGCAGGAGGTCGAGGTCAAGGAATCCAACCTGCTGACTGTCCGTGTCGATCCCGAGGGCCGCTACTGGTGGCACCTGAAGACGGCGACGCCTGAGAACCTCCCGATGCTGATCCCGTCGAATCCGGAAGCTCCGGATACGCTGGGTTATGTGTTCTGGCCGGACAGCCTTCGGAATATCCTTGTTAGCGAGAACAGGGCGAACCCCCGGCTGAATACGTTGCTTCTGATTCATCGCGAAGCCGACTATGCGGATATGGTGAACCTGCTGGACGAGATCGACTTGATCGAACGTTCGTTCAACAAGTTTACGGCAGACCAGCTGGGCGTAAAGGTTGAGGACCTGACCGCCGAGCAGGGCAAGTTTTCGTACCGCTATGCCATCGGCGAGTGGGAGGACCGCGACGACAGAATTCTGGAATTTGCCGTGCGCGGCGCGCAGGAACGGGGAGAGCTGTAACCACCGGCTGGAACCGGCCCGCGCCAGGCGTCAGCAGATTCTTCAAGTCGGGAAGAAACGACCGAGCCTGTTGGTATGTTATAATAGTAGAAGCGGCACAGTTGAGACGAGGTAAACGGTAATGGCCAACCATACATACAATGCCCTGTATTCGCCGTACGGAGCGTACGAGCTGAAAGCAAAGTACCAGCGCAATTTTGGGCTGGGAACGCTGGCGACGCTCGCGTTTGTGCTGGCGATCCTGGGGACGGCGTGGCTGATCGCCAATATCGGCAAAGACGAAGAGGTCATTTTCGCCGCGCCGACCGTGATCAAAACGGTGGCTGATCTCGGTCCGCCGCCGGCGATCGCCAAAAAGCCGCCGCAGATTCAGGTAAGCCAGCCCAACGTTGCGGCCCCCCGTGTCGGTATTCCGACCCCGGTGGCGGACGAAGAAGTGATCGATGAGGACGTGGTGCTGGCGACCCGCGAGGAGATGGCGGAGATTATCGCCCCCGACGTGATTTCCGGGGCGGTCGGCGACGGTGATATCGTGGTCGACATTCAGGAAGAAGACTATCTGCCGGCCCCATCGGAGTTCGTCCCCGTGGAGATTATCCCGGACATGATCTACCAGGAGAAGCCCGAGTACCCGAGGCTTGCGAAGCAGGCCGGCATCGAAGGTAGGGTCTGGGTGAAGGTGCTGGTCGACAAGAACGGCAACGCGCGTGATGCTCTGGTGGCGAAGTCATCCGGGACGGCGTCGCTGGACGAGGCTGCTGTTGCCGCAGCCAAGAAATGCCGGTTTAAACCCGGTATTCAAAACGGGCAGCCGGTGGCCTGTTGGGTGACATTTGACTACGATTTCAAGCTGACCGGCGGATGATCCTCGATACTGTGCCGCTTTAGAGTTTGGCGGTGGCGCGGAAGGGCACTCTTCCGCGCCACTTTTTTTGTGTCGGATCTTCATTGTGGGACAGGCACTTGGGGCGTCAGGCGCGACAGGCGGTGCTTGCCGCTCTTTTTTTGCTTGACAGGGGCACAAATGTGCAGTATTCTTGACTCGCCACCGATAAAATCACCAGTACACCCAGAGGAGAAGCGGATATGGCACACCTAGACGGGGAAAGTTATCTGTCGTTTGATACGCGCGGCTACCAGGGCCCGGGGGCGGAGCTGGCCGCGTTTGATGAGGCGGCCTTTATCCAGGTCGGCCGACGTCGGTTCGATGAATGCTGTTATCCCAACGCCGGTACGTGTCCGGACTGCACGGGGGCCATGATTCGGCTGGGCACCTGCTTTAGTTGCCCGTCGTGCGGCTATCAGTCATGTGGCGGCTGAGCGGGATGTGAAAGTGAAACAGGTTTACAGGTGACGAGGACGGTTTCATGCAGATACGTGATCTCGAAAGAGAGGGGATACCCCGCCGGGTCATTGACCTGTGGCGGACGGATCAGGGGGAGTCACTGCTGCCGGTGCAGAGCAGGGCGGTACGGGCCGGGCTGCTGGCGGGACGGACGGGGAGTTCGGTCGGGCAGGTTGACGGCGTTCCCGGCAATCTGATTATCACCGCCCCGACATCGTCGGGGAAATCCTTCTGTGCCGAAATGGCTGTCGTGACGTGTTTGACCGAGCGCCGCCGCGCGGTCTGGCTGGTTCCGCTCAAGTCGCTCGCCGAGCAAATCGGGCGGCATCTGGATCGTCGCTACGCTCCGTTGGGCATTCGTTCACTTCTGGTTACCGGCGATCATCCGGAGCACGACAAACCCTTTGCCGAGGGTGATTACCAGATCGCCGTAGCCATTTACGAAAAGCTGGATCTGCTCGCGACCGTGGAGATGGACCGTCTGGCGGGGATAGGGCTGTGTGTGGTCGATGAACTGCAGATGTTGGCTGAGCCGGGCCGGGGCGCGGTCCTGGAGCGTCTTTTGACCAAGCTCCGGGCCGGAGCCTATCGGCCGAGGCTCCTGGGGCTGTCGGCATCGATCAGCGATCATGCCGCCCGGCAGCTGGCCGACTGGCTGGGCGCTTCTCTCGTTCAGGAGAATGCACGGCCGGTTGATTTGTATCGCGGTGTGGCTGCCGACGGTTCGTTCCGATACCGCAGTTTCAATTCGGGGGCTGACGGAACCGAGCCCTTTCTGGAAAGGGAGCCGGGACAGGACCAGATCGAGTCGTTTGTGGACCAGTTGCGCCGGGAGCCCGGGTCAACCCTCGTGTTTCTGAAGTCCCGGCAGGACACGATGACGCTGGCATTCCGGCTTGCGGCGGCGGTTAACTGGCCGCCGGCCACCTCGGCAGTGGCGGAACTCGAGCGTGATGAACCTTCGTTTCTGAGCCGGTCCCTGATTCAGTCGCTTCGGCGCGGGGTCGCGTTTCACAATGCCGATCTCACCCCACGGCAACGGGAGGTGGTTGAGAATGCCTTTTTGCAGAAAAAGGTTAGGGTAGTATTCTCAACCACTACGTTAGCCATGGGGGTCAATCTTCCGGCGGACACGGTATACCTGGAGACAGTGAAGTACGCATCGGGCGTCTACGACGGTCGGCCGGCGCTGGTGCCGATTTCACGGGCGGAGTTCGACAACATGACCGGGCGGGCCGGGCGGCTCGGATACGCGGCCGCGGAGGTGGGCCGGGCGATCGTGCTGGCCGATTCGGAGTTCGACCGGGAGATTCTCTGGGAGAACTATATCGTACCGCCGCAGGCGGACTGCCTGTGTTCGCAGTTGGGCGGGATGGCGCCGACCGACTGGGCGCTCAACCTGATCGTCTCCCGTCTTGCGACCACCGAAAGCGAACTCGGCGCAGTCTATCGTCACACGCTTCGGGGCTACCTCGATCCGGAGTGCATGCCGAACTGGGGTGGAGCCGTGACTGCTCTGGCGGATGCAGGGCTGATCGGGCCCGACGGCGCGCCCGGCCGGTATATCCCGACCGCCGTGGGCAGGGCGTTGGCCGGAACGGGATTGAGCGTCTCCGATGGTCTGGGGTATCTCCGGCGCCTTGAGGCGGGTTATCCGGACACGGTGTTTGGGTGGACCGCTCTGGCGTTGTCCGGTCGCGACTGGCGCCGCCCGCCGGGGATGCTGTCACGGGCCGAACTGGCGAGTCAGGCGCCGCTGAAGGCGCTGTACCAGCGTTTCGACTATGCCGCTTCCGAAGCCGCCTGTTTGCTTCCGGAGAGGCATCAGCATGAACCTCTCTCGTACCAGCAGGCGGCGGCCCTGAAAGCGTTGCTGGTGCTTGATGAGTGGAGCCGGCTCGTGCCCGCGCGGCGGCTCGAAGAGCGTTACCAGATCCATCTCGGGCAGATTATGAATCTGGGCGAGACCACGGCTCATCTGGTAATGGCGCTGGCCTCGCTGGTGGCCGCGAGTGATCGAAGCGCCGCCGTAATCGAGAAACTCCGCGCGCATGCGTTTAGTCTTCGGTACGGTCTGCCTTCGTCGATGGAGAGTCTCCATTCGCGGCTGGGGCATCTGCTGAGCCGGGCGGAACTCGCCGCCCTGAGAAATCTCGGGGTCGAAACAATCGGCGATCTCGCCGGCCTCGGTGAGACTGATCTTCGGGAGGCAATCAAGGATATGGGTAACCTTAAGGTAATCAAGTCACAAGCGCAGAAATATAAAGAGGAGGTTGATATGAAACCGATCGTGTTTGAATCCAGTCCGGTGGTTATGGGTGAGCCTGAGGTCATTGAGGTTGACGGCAGCCAGGATCGGGAACGCTTTGTCATTCGAATCAACGGTCGGCCGGTGCGGTTGACCGGGAAGTCATTCAAGTATTTTGCGAAGTTGGCCTGGTCCCGGCAGAATGCGGAGTCCGGCTGGATGTACAAGGAAGACATCGAGGCGGGCTTCAATCAGGCGCGGTATCTGTACCGGATGAAAAACGAGGTCAGCGCCGGGCTGGGATCCGACTGGCCGGTGGTCGAGAACAATCGACTGGGGTACTATCGTCTCGATGTTGATCCGTCGAAAATCCGATTCAATCGGAACGCCCTGCGCCAGCACCCGGACTGGGAGGTTCGCTCTCTGTTCGAGGTGTCGTCGGACAGCTCCGATAGTACGTCCGCCGGCTTGACGCATTAACGAAGCGCACCCGGGGGAGGCCGCCGGATCGAAATCGGACAATCACGGCAACCGGGCAACTGATCCGGCGGTCGAAACCGCCTTTTCAGCAGTCTGCGGCTGTCGTCGACAGGATATCGGGAAGCGGACGGCACTATCGGTTGTTTTAATGTATGGACAGAACGTCCAAACAGCCGATATAGTAGTAGATACGTCGACGACACTATGCTGATACCGAGCCACAACCGAACATCGGGCCTTAAAACCGGCCCGGAAAGCAGCTGCCCGGTCCTTCCGCTGATGACCGGTGTGTTGTTTCCCGGAACCGTTCTGACCATCCAGATCGGGCGGTCCGACAATCTGACTCTCGTCAAAGATCTCCTCGAATCAAAACGCGAGTTCGCGGCTGCCTATGCGCGCTCCGAGGTCGAGACGGCGACCGATATGCCGATGCACGAGATCGGCGTGTTTGCCCTCATCCGGGACTGCAGCGACGGGCCGGGGGGGAGCAAGATCGTCACGCTGGAGGGGCGGCAGCGGGCGTTTCTCAAGGACGTGGAGCGGACCACGCCGTACCTGACGGCGGTCGTACAGATGATCGAACCGCCTGCGTTTCTGGAGAAAGAGATCAGGCAGCGGGTGGAAGAGGTGATCGCGGTTGTCAGCAAGATCACCCATCTTGACCCGACCTATTCGCCGGAGTTGTCGAATGTCGTCCGGATGAACGTCGAAGAACCTTCGATGCTGGCTGACCGGGTGGCCTCGGCGTTCCACTTCTCGCTGGCCGCAAAACAGGAAATTCTTGAATCGGTGGCGCTCGATCTGCGGTACGAACGGCTGTTGTACCATTTGAACACGGAACTGGCGCGGGTCACGACCCTTCTCAATATCAACGAAAATGTCAAGCAGCGGATCAAGGAGGAGCAGCAGCGCTATTTCCTCCGGCAGCAGCTGCATGAGATCAAGCGGCAGCTCGGGGAGGATTTCGCCGAAGAGCGCGAGGCGGCGAGGTTCCGCCAGGTCGTCAAGGATTCGCCGAACCTTCCTCCGGAAGTGATTTCGCGTGCGACGATCGAGATAGACCGGCTGGGGCAGTTGTCGCCGGCGTCGGCGGAGTACGGCGTTACCCGCAACTACCTCGACTGGCTGCTCAACCTGCCGTGGAACATCACTCGCCCGAGTAAGATCGACATGACCGATGTCGAGCGCGTGCTGACCTCGGATTATTACGGCCCGGTCAGCCTCAAAGAGCAGATTATGCAGCGGCTGTCGGTGCGGAAACTGCTCGGGGGCAACGACGAGGGACCGACCCTGTGCCTCGTGGGCGCGCCCGGGACCGGGAAAGCTTCGCTTGCGAAAGCGATCGCAAAGGCGCTCGGCAAAGAGTTCATCCGCATTTCGGTCGGCGGGATCGACGACGTGGCGGAGCTTCGGGGTCACCCCCGGACCTTCCTCGGCGCGTATCCGGGTCGCATCGTCCGGACGCTTCGCGAGGCAAGCACGTGCGATCCACTGGTGCTGATCGAAGATATCGACTATTTCAATCTCGAGAACGACGCCACGGTGAACATGGCGCTGCTCGAGGTGATCGACTCGCGGCGCAATGCGCGGTTCCTCGATCATTACATCGGCGTGCCGATGGATCTCAGCCGTGTGTTCTTCATCTGCTCGGTTCGCTCGTACGAGGAGATCCCGGAGCAGTTTGTCCCGCGCTTGGAGATTCTCGACCTGCCCGGCTACATCGAGCGCGAGAAGATCGTAATCGCCAAGCGCTACATAATCCCCAAAGTGCTCAAGCGCCACGGCCTGTTGAAGTCCGAAGTCAAAGTCGCGGACAAGACGTTGTCGCGGATCATCACGGCGTACACGCAGGAGGCGGGACTGTTGGGGTTCTCGCAGCAGATCGAGAAAATCTGCCGCAAGGTGGCGCTGGAGAAGGCGGACGCCAAGCGTTCGTCATGGATGATCAACGAGAAAAATCTCGAATCATATCTGGGTACGCCGCAGTTTATCCCCGAGAAGGCGGAGAACATGCCGGAGATCGGGATCGCCACCGGACTGGCGTGGACGGGGTCGGGCGGTGAGTTGATGTTTATCGAGGCGCTGAAGATGAAGGGGGAGGGGCAGATCATTACGACCGGGTCGCTCGGGGAGGTAATGCGCGAGTCAATTATCGCCGCGCATTCCTATGTTCGGTCGAAAGCTGACACGCTCGGGATCGATTTCAGCGATTTCAGCGAGTTTGACATCCACGTGCACTTTCCGTCGGGGGCCATACCCAAGGACGGGCCCTCGGCCGGCGTCACGGTTTCACTGGTAATCGCTTCGGTGATGTCGGAGCGGCCGATCCGCAACGACATGGCCATGACCGGCGAGGTGACCCTTCGCGGGCGGGTTCTGCCGGTGGGGGGGATCAAGGAGAAAGTCTCGGCGGCCTACCGTGCGGGGATATTGCATGTCGCCATGCCCAAGGAGAATGCGAAAGATATCAAGGACTTACCCCGCGAGATTCTCCGCAAGACCCGTTTCTATTATATCGAACGAGTCGACGAGTTGTTCGAATTGTGCCTTCTCGATTTTACGCCATCGAGTTTCACGCTCGAGAAGATATTCGCCGAGGAAATAGAGCGGGCAAAACGCCGCAAAAAGAAGACGTCGGCGCGCCGGACGCCGGCGGCGGCAGCCAAGTCCAAACGTCGATCAAAATAGTCCGTTTCCGACCGTCACACTCCACTGCCTTCGACCGCCTTTCGCTCCAGCCATTAACAGCTTGACACATCCCGACACACGCGATATTATACGCGTGGGTACTGTTCCAGCGGTTCCAGCGACTTACACCACATTGTCCGATTAGTAACGACGATTCTAACTCGTGACCATCGCTCGGTGAGTGTTCGATACGAAACACGTCAATAAAACAGAGACGAATACACCGTGTGACCGTGGGTACGGAGCGGTCGCATGCGTTTCCCGCGAAGAAACAATCGGTAAGGTCAGTCATACGGCATGGAGGCAAGGATGAGAATGAGGTTATCCACAATTGCCGTCTGCGTGATGCTGCTGGCGGGGGCATCGGTGCAGGCGCAGTTTCAGCAGAGTCCGTTGGATCTCGGCGCCGCCGACACGCTGGATATGGTGGTGTCGGTATCGCCCGATGCGACGACCAACAAGTTGAAAGCGCAGTTTGATCTGTGGGCGTTTAACGACAGCAACACGGTGGCGGGAGCCACGGTCGGATTCGGGTGGGAGAACGACAATATGCTGATGGACAGCGCGAAGGCGTCGGACCTGGTGCGAAACGCCTTTACGCTCGTGTTGACGGTGTACAAAAACAACAGTCTCGCTACCACCAATGCGGACCATCAGTTCAACCTCGCCGGTACGCGTTCGTTTGACAGCCCGGGTATTCTCCCTGCGGACACGCGCCGGTTATGGGCGTCGTATTATTTCACTCTTTCGAGTTGGAGTCTGTCCGACTCGATTGTAGTCGACACCAACACGTACGCGCAGGCGGTGACGTATCAGTTCGGCAATCCCGATGCCAGCAACTACAAGCCGTACTGGACGGGTCCGGAAGTGGTCCGAGACACCGCCGTACCGTCGAATTTGCTGCTGTCCGAGGATACGCTGTTTTTCACGGCCGAGGAGGGCGGGACATTTCCGCCGAACCAGACGTTTGATGTGACTTCGGACAACGCCCCGCTGGCTTTTACGCTGGTGGAGAATGCGGCCTGGATCATCAAGTCGCCGTCATCGGGGACGACGCCTCGGACAATCACCGTCTCGATCAATACGACCGCGCTTCCCGCAGGAGTGTATTTTGACTCGATTGCCGTGGAGTCGCCGTCGGCAGGCAACTCGCCTCAGTTTGTGTACGTGCAGCTTGATTTGCAGCAGCCGCCGCCGGTGCTTTTGGTCAGCCCGAATTCGTTCATCTTCAACGCGGTGGCGGGCGGGAACAATCCACCGACCCAGAACCTGACGATCACCAATACCGGTGGTTCGACGCTGGACTGGACAGCCACCAACAGCCAGCCGTGGCTGCAGGTGATACCGGGGGCGGGTACCGGCGACGCGGTGGCGCTTGTCTCGGTGGATATCACCGGGCTGACGTTTAATGACTATTTCGATACGATCGTGGTGAGTGATCCGGCGGCGACCAACAGCCCCCAGCTCATTCCGGTGCGTCTGACCGTGGGTTCCGATTTGCCGATTCTCGCGGCCGACTCGGCCTTCAACTACATTGTGGTTGATCTCCCCGAGGCGACACCCCCGCCGAGAGACTTCACGATCGTCAATGCCGGTGCGGGTTTGATGACGTTTGAGATCAGCAATACGTCCTCGCGTATTACCCTGTCGGACAGCGCCGGGACCGCCCCGTTTACGATTACGGCGAGCTTTGATGTGGTAGGCGAGGGAACCAACGGTCAAAACCTGTACGACACTATCTGGGTGACGTCGCCGGAGGCGATCAATTCGCCGTTCCCGATTGTGTTCCAGTTCCACTTCGTAGACATCCCGGCGCGGGTCGTGGCCAGCCCCGGTACGCTGACCTTCAATATCTACGAGTGCTTCACGGAGCTGTCGACCGATCCGTACGCTCAGAACATTTCAGTCATCAACGGCGGCGGCGATAACCCGCTTCGCGCGTTCCTCGTGTACGAGTCGGATCTGTTTACCGTTGATCGCGACACCCTGGTGGCGCCCGGAGTGTTCAAAGTTACGCCGAATATCCTGACGCTGCCGGTCGGCACGTATTACGACACGATTCTGGTCGGCGCGCAGAACGCTATCAACAGTCCGGACACCGTATTTATCGTGTACAATCACCTCGAAGGTACTGATACGCCGATTATCAGGGTGAGTCGCACGCTGGTTATCGAGCCGATCAAAATCGACGCCGGACCGGTGTCGATTACCGGGTTCGATGTGACCAACCAGATGCCGGGCTGTATGGACTGGACGCTTGAGGAAGACTGTCCCTGGGCATTTCCAAGCGACACGGCGGGCAGTGCGGGTGACAACGTGTCGCTCGTGATCGATCCGACCGGTTTCCCCCGGGGCGAATATCTGGATACCATCTACGTCTACTCGGACGAGGCGGCCAATTCGCCTCAGCTCGTTCGCCTGATCCTTCGGGTGTGGGACCGAAACGGCGATGTCAACTGGGACGGGGAACTCGATCTGTCGGATCTGGTCTATCTGGTGACTTATCTGTTCCTCAGCGGTCCCGGACCGATGCCGGAGTTTATTGTCGGCGACGTCAACTGCGATAATCTCGTCGACTTGTCGGATCTGATTTACCTGTCTTCGTATCTGTTCCTGAACGGCCCGGAACCGTGCGGGAACCCGTTCAAGGCACAGTCCTGACGTATCGGGACATAGTCGAACATTGCGACGCCGCTCCGACCGCTGGTCGGGGCGGCGTTTTCACATGCCGGTCAGCGAGAGGGCGCGGTCCGGCGGTGGGTCAGGCGTCCAGTTTTTGGTTGCATTTGGGTCGGAATCCGGTATCATATCGCCGTTGGTTGAGTCAGGCTGTACCTCTCGCCGAGATCATGTAATGCATAAAGAAAACAAGGTACGTACTTTTCATATATCGACTTACGGCTGTCAGATGAATCTGGCGGATTCCTCAACGTTGGCGTCGGCGCTGACCACACGCGGGTACCGCCGGGTGGCTGACGAGGCCGAGGCCGATCTGATCATTCTGAATACCTGTTCGGTTCGGGAGAAGGCCGAGGACCGCGTCTACGGACGGCTGGGCGAGATTTACAAGTTCAAGAAGCGTCGCCCGCATCTAAAAGTCGCCGTGGTCGGGTGCATGGCGCAGCGGCTCGGCCCCGATCTCCGAGAGCGCGTTCCCCACGTGGATTTTGTGCTTGGTACCGATCGGGTTTTTGAACTGCCCGATGTGCTGGAAGGCAAAGAGGGGACATCGGCCATCATGACCGCCTTCGGTCATGAGAACATGGACGCGATCGAGCCGATCAAGGAAACCCCCTGGTCGGGCTTCGTCACGATTTCACGCGGGTGCGACAACTACTGCACGTACTGTATTGTCCCGTTTGTCCGGGGCCGGGAGCGCGAACACTCCGCCGACTACATCGTGGACGCCGCCCGAAAGATGGCCGACGAGGGCGTCGTGGAACTGACGTTGCTCGGCCAGAACGTCAACAGCTACCGGTATGAGGACACGGACTTCCCGGATCTTCTCCGGCGGGTGGCGCGTGAGTCCGGCATTCCCCGCCTGCGCTATATGACGTCGCATCCCAAGGACCTCTCGAAGAAGCTTGTCGGGGTCATGGCCGAGGAGCCCGGGATCATGCCGCACATTCACCTTCCGCTGCAGTCCGGGAGCAACCGTATCCTGAATCGGATGGGCCGCATATACACGATCGAGCACTACTTGAAGATTATCGACTATATCCGGGCCACGTTGCCGTACGTGTCCATTACGACTGATCTCATCGTCGGGTTCCCGTCGGAAACGGAGCAGGAGTTCGAGCAGACGCTGGCGGCCGTTCGGCACGTTGGTTACGATTCGGCGTTTATGTTTCGCTATTCAATCAGACCCGGCACGACCGCCGCGCGGTACGCCGACGATGTTCCGGAGGAAGACAAAATCCGACGGCTGAACACGCTCATACAAATACAGCAGGAGATCTCGTACGAGCGGAATCAACGCGAGGTGGGTCAGGTACGGATGAGTCTGGTCGAAGGACACTCCCGTCGCAGCAGCGAGCATTTTCGGGCACGGACAGACGGCAACAAGACGGTGCTGTTTCGTGCCGGGCAGACCGCGCCGGGTTCGGTGGTCCCGATCCGCATTACGGCGGCGGACGCCTTCACGCTTCACGGTGAGATCGCCGAGGTGCATTAATGTCTGAGACGTTGTCCGCGCTGCTTGCGCCGGCTATCGCTCTTGTCGCAGTCGTGTTCGTCATGATACGACTGCGTTTCTTTGCTCCGGAGCATCCCGACGGGCGATATCTGTTCGTTATCGGCGGGTTGCTCGTGGTGATCGCCGCGGGCTGGCAGATGGTGAAGCTCAATTCGGAGTATCTCTCCTGGTTCGTGCCGCAGGCGTATGGTTATATCGACATCAGTCAGCTACTCGCCCTGGCGCTGGGCGTGCTGCTGATTGCCGCGGCGCTCGCGTTGTATCATGATTCATGGCAGTCTGAGCACGAAAGTGTGGCGACCCGCCAGGGCAAGCTGAGTGTGCTCGAACAACTCCAACAGGATGCCCGGCAGCCGTACCAGGTGGTCGATCTGCTGTCGATGGGGCTTCGTGAGATACTGCTTCACTGGCCGGAATGCGCCGGCGTTGTTTTTCTGGTGCATCGTGACCGCCGTCAGTTTGTCCTGATAGATTCGGCGCGTCTCGACAAGCAGGAGACGGCGCTCATGGAGCATCTCCCGCTTCGCCGGAATTCCGTCGCCGAATCGCTGCAGGACGGCCAGCCCGTTATCGGTGGATCGTTTTCCTTCACCGACCGCGGCGGCAAGGATGTCCCGTCCCGCTTCAATTCGTCGCTGGCGCTCCCGCTGGTATCGGGAATGGAAACGATGGGGGGGATATTGCTTCTGTCCGAAGAGAGCCGGTCTTTCACGAGAGAAGATATCAAGGTACTCGCCCCGGTCGCCGGATGGCTGGCTGAACGCGCCAAGTCGGCGCGGTTGGGCCGGGAGGTATCCACGATTCGCAGGCAGCTTGAAGAAGAAGGGAACACCGCGACCGACTTTGCAGGTCGAGTGGCGGCGACTGTCGCCGCGTTCGACAGTGATGACGCCATCGCCGTCTATTGCCGGGGGTTGGTCGGGTTCGGCGCAAGTGTGGCCGTGCACCTGTGCGGCATCCGCAACGGCGGCCTCGTGATTCATGGCGGTAGTGAAGCTATGCTCGATCTGTCCGAAAACTTCCGAACCGCGCTGGTCGGAGCCCTGGACAGGCGAAAGCCGCTGATTCTGAATCAGGAGGCGAGCGATGATACAGGGCAGGCGGTGATCGTGTCGTCGACACTCGTTTTTCCGCTGCCTGATGGAGATTCTCCCGACGCGCTCATGTTACGCAAGGACGCCCCTCCGTTTGTTGTCGATGACGCCGCGCTCAAGAGACTGGAGTTGTTTGCACGCATGGCCCGCACTGTTCTGGCACGAGCCGACGGGCGGCGACTCGATCTGACCCGTCGTATCGGATTCGACAAGGTGCTGCACCTGCTGACGACCGAAGAGCTGGAGTACGGGCCATCCGAAGCATTGATGTGGTTCGCTCGACAGGTAACCGATATAAGCCCGCAAAAGACACTCGCCCTGACATTCCGAAGAGACACTCGGGGGAGCATGCGGGCCGAGCAGGCAATCGGTTGCGAGCTCAGCCGATTCAAACTCGAGATAGCACCCGGCGAGGGCACGATCGGCCAATCGGTGGCCGAGGGCCGTCCGTCGTACGTCGTGGGCAAAAAGAGAGTCGGCGCCGAGTTTTCCGCGTATCGCTCCGAGGCGCAGGCGGCGCTGGCCGGGATTGCCGGCGAGCGGGGCCTGCCCGATCTGCTGGCCGTGTGCCCGATCCGCCGCTTTGGAGAAGCGCTTGGAGCTGTCGTCTTCTACTTCCACGGAGTACCGTCCGACCAGGTCAGCGAACTGCAGCGATTGCTCACCCTGGCGGCCGGGCTGTATTCGCTCCGTCTGAGCGTATCGGCGGTGCGGCAGCGTTCGCTCGAAAGCGAGGCTGAGCGAATCGGCCGTGGGGCGCCCGGAGATCTGGTCAATCGCATCAACAACGCCCTCTCCGCGATACTCGGCTCGGCGGAGCTCGCGGCCGCGCGGGACGACATTCCCGGCGAAGCGCGACGGCATATGAAAAGTGTAATCGGCGAGGTCGAGCAACTTGCCGCGCTGGTGCGGCGATCGCTGGGTTCGGTGGTCGAATCCACCCGGCAGCACGAGAGCGCGCATGCAGAGCAGGCCGGGTTGGCCGGCCAGATTACCCGCGTGCTCGATGAGGCCCGTATCTCCGGAAATGTATTTATGGCGGGCGGCAGGCCACGGGAGATTGATGTCCGTCTCGATGTTGCTGCATCATCGGTGGTAGCCGAGGGTGAGATTCGGGGTCTCTTCGAGGGCGCTATCAACCGATTTGCGGCGCTGACAAAAGACGAGGAGATCATCACGGTCGCGGCCTACCAGGCAGGCGAGTTCGTATACCTCGATCTATCGCGCCATCCCCGGAATTTCCCGCCCGTCCGTCAGGTTGCCGGATTCGGCGATTACCGTCCGGCCTCGGAGGCTCTGCGGGAACGGCCGGGGGATGTGTTTCTGGATCGCGTGAAGGACGAGCCGTGCTACTACGCCCATGACCGACACAGCGATACGCCTACGTTTCTGTCGTTCAAGTTTCCGGTGCACGGAAGCGGAAAAAACGCCCAGACACCGTCGCGACTGCCCGGCAAGGGCACCCTCGCGGTTCTGGCGATAGACGACGAAGCCATTATTCTTGATCTTGTCTCGGCCATGTGTCATTCGCTGGGTTACGAGGCGGTCACCGCAGGATCCGGCGAGGAAGGCCTGCGGCTGGCCCGATCCCGGCGGTTTGATGTCGTTTTGACCGATCTCGCCATGCCGGGGCTGTCCGGACTGGACGTAGCCCGTGAAATACACCGGCTCCATCCCGGCCTGCCGATTGTCCTGGTAACCGGCTGGCAAGCCTCTGTGGATCGACAGGAACTGACTGCAGCCGGGATATCTCATGTCCTCTCCAAGCCGTTTCGTATCGAGCAGCTGACCGAAATACTGCAAGCAGTTGCCACCCAAAAACGTTGATTTTCAACGAATTTGCCCTGCCTCGCCCGTAAGGCATTTCCGCCCGGTCGCCGATATAGGCGATAAGCGACAAGGACGGGGTGCATATGGACAAACTGACGATTCTTAACCAGATCCAGAGAAGCCAGGATCTGTTATCCATGCCGCAGGCTATTTCTGAGATCCTGGGAGAGATGGACAAACCGGAATTCTCGAACGAGGCACTTTCTCGAATCATTCTTAAGGACGCATCGCTGACGGCGCGAATTCTGCGGTTGGCGAACTCGCCGTTTTACCACCGGCTCAAAGACATCAAAAACGTCAGTCAGGCTATTCAGGTACTCGGCTCAACCACCGTCAAGTGCCTGGCCCTGTCGTCGTCCGTGCTCAATCCCGGTCATCTCGAGAAGACCTCGGGGGTAAACGTCAGATCTCTGTTCTCCTCGATACTGACGGTTGCGGCGGCGGCCGAGAAGATTGCCAAGGGCGTTGCCTACCGATCGCCCGACGTGGCCTTTGTCTCGGGGCTCTTGCACCACGTGGGCGTCCTGTTTTTCCTGCACCACTATCCGAAGGACTACCGGCGTATTATCGCCCGCGACGTCAAGGCGGTCACGCTGCTCGACGCGGAGAGAGAAGTGTTCGGGATCGATCATGCCGAGGTCGGCTGGCAGCTTTGCCGCCGCTGGCGCCTTCCCAACGAGATATCGGAAGCGGTCCGTGACCATCACGCGTACACCGGCGCGGCGAGCAGCGGCGTCTTGCAGAACAGCATTCGTCTGGCTGCGCTGCTGGCCGATGATACGGTCACGACGTTCGAGGCGGACCTGGAGCAACGGATCGCGCGAGTCAATGCGCTCTCCGAGGCGTTGCATCTGCCCAAGGAATCGATCGATACGATCTCATCATCGTTGATCGCCGAAACCGTTCGAATCGCCCAGTATCTCGATATCGACATCGGGTCGATCGAGGAAACCATCACGCGGGCCAACAAAGAGATCTGGCGCATGTATCTCATGGTGGAGAATCTGTTCAAGGAACGGCAGGAACTCTCGGCGAAACTGCTGAACGAAGAGCGCGCCAAAGGCGCCATCCTCTCCGAGAACATCGCGATCGCGACCATGTCGCACTACCTGAACAACGCCACGATGGCTGTCTATGGGCGTGCCCAGATCATGCGCAAGTGGCTCGAAACGGGAGCCAACGACAAGCTGATCGATAGAATGCCGGCGACACTCGACGTGATCGAGAAGTCGGTGCGCAAGATCAAGGCGGTTCTGCTCGAGATCAAGGAGATTTCGCCGATTGACGAGGTCAAGTTCTACGACATGTCGCAGGCGCTGAACCTCGACGAGCGGATTGCCGCGCGAATGGCAACCATCGACGATGAGTCGGGGCTGGTTCTGCCGGAAGAGGCCGCCGACGTCCACATGGGTTAACAGTCCGGCTTGCGTCCACGCCACCAATTCCGTACCATCGCATCATGATTACGTATTTGACGTCGGGCGAGTCCCACGGTCCCCAGCTGACGGCGATCATCGACGGCCTTCCGGCCGGACTGCGTATCGATCGCGACCGGCTCGCGTTTCAGATGGCGCGCCGCCAGAAAGGCTACGGGCGCGGCGGCCGGGTGAAAATCGAGTCGGACGAAGTTGATATCGTCTCCGGTCTGCGGCACGGGCTGACCCTGGGCAGCCCCGTCACAATCGTTATCCGCAATCGCGACTGGGAGAACTGGTCCGCGATCATGGACCCGTTCGAGCCGTTGCCCGAGACACTGCATCTTCGCGACGAGAAGCTGGCCCGTGAAACGACACGCCCGCGCCCCGGACACGCCGATTTGGCCGGTGGCGTCAAATACAATCACCATGACCTGCGTAACGTGCTGGAGAGGGCGTCCGCGCGAGAAACAGCCGCGCGTGTGGCCGTGGGTTCGCTGTGTCGCCAGTTGCTGGAGCACTTCGGCGTCGTCTTTGCCTCGCACGTGGTCCGGATCGGTTCGGTCAAACTCGATCGCGATGCGTATTCACTCGACGATCTCGCGAAGGTCGTTGAGCTCGCCGAGCAATCCGAAGTCCGGTGTCTCGTCCCGGCGATCGAGCAGCAGATGATTGAAGCTATCCGGGCGGCAAAGAAGAATCGTGATTCCCTCGGAGGCGTGGCGGAGATTATAGTCTCCGGTCTTCCGGTCGGACTCGGCGGATTCTCACAGGGGCGAGATCGGCTCGATTCACGGCTGCTGGGGGCGCTGGTTTCTATTCCGTCGGCCAAGGGGGCGGAAATCGGTCTGGGGTTCGATGCCGCCGCGCTGCCCGGTTCGGAAGTGCATGACGAGTTGTTCTACGATCACAAGGCTGACCCTCGCACAAAAAGATTCGTGCGCGTCACCAATCGCTCCGGTGGAATCGAAGGCGGTGTAACTACCGGCGAGCCGGTAATCCTGCGCGTTGCCGTAAAACCAATCTCGACTCTCAACAAGCCGCTGCGAACAGTCGACGTCGTGACCAAGGAGGCCGCCGAGGCGATGGTGGAACGGACCGACCACTGCGTCGTGCCGGCCGTCGCCGTCATCGGAGAAGCGGTGGTCGCGCTGGAACTTGCCGACGTTTTCCTGTCCAAGTTTGGGTCTGACAATCTCGAGGAAATCGAGCGCAACTACCGCGCTTTCCTCGATGCGCCGTACTAGACGGCATTCTCTCCTCCCGCCGGTTCACTCGTAAAACTGTTGCCCCTCCCGGCGCCATCCCGTACGTTACCCTGAGAGAAGTACTTCAGTTTCAGTAAAGGAGCGGCTGTGAAAATACAAGTGACGGCTGGAATACCCAAAGACGCGGCAGTCGATACGTTAGTCGTGTTCACTCCGGCATTTGATAAGGTCTCCCACAAATTGCTGCAGGCGATCGATGCCGGTACCGGCGATTCGATCAGTGCGCTGGTGAAGAATGAGGAATTTACGGGGAAGGCAGGGGAGACCATTACCCTGTACCGACCGTCGGGATTCGCCTGCGGCCGCGTGATTCTGGCCGGACTTGGCGCCGCGAAAGACATCACCGCGGACAGTTTCCGCCGCGCGATGGGCACGGTATCGCGGATGAAGGGTATGCGGTCGGTGAGCACGGCCGCCGCGTATCTCGAGAAGCACTATGCGGAACCCGCCATGACGGGCGCGTTGATCGAAGGGTATCTGCTGGGTGCGTTCAAGATGCTCGACTACAAAACCGGGAATACGAACAACAGCGAATCCAAACTCGCGTCGTTGACCGTGCTGGTCGACCAGGGTCCGGCGGTGAGAAAACTGCAGGCGGCTGCCGATCGAGGTCAGGTGATCGCCGAAGGACAGATCCTCGCGAGACGGCTCTCGGCTACGCCATCGAATGATCTGACGCCGAAAAAGTACACGGCCGAGGTCCAACGCGTGGCCAAAGAGTACGGATTTGGATGCCGGGTTCTGGACGAGAAAGCCATTGCCCGCGAGAAGATGGGCGGATTGCTGGCGGTCGCGAAGGGGTCGGCGGAACCTCCCCGGTTCCTCATCCTCGAATACAAAGGACGTACCGACCGTCAGAAACCGATCGTGCTGGTCGGCAAGGGAGTTACGTTTGATACCGGAGGGATCTCGCTCAAGCCGGCGGCGGACATGCACGAAATGAAGCAGGACATGACCGGCTCAGCCGTGGTGCTGGCTACGATTGCCACGGCTGCCCGGCTGGGTATTTCCCGCAACCTGGTCGGCTTGATTCCCATGACCGAGAACATGCCGTCGGGGACCGCCACAAAGCCGGGCGACATCATCACCATGCGAAAAGGCAAAACAGTCGAGATCATCAACACCGACGCCGAAGGGCGCCTCATTCTGGCGGATGCCCTCGACTATGCGAATCTCTTCAAACCGCAGGCCGTGATTGATATCGCCACACTCACCGGCGCCTCTTTGTTCATTCTCGGATATGCGGGCGCCCCGGTCGTCTGTAATACGTCCCGGTTGATGGAGATGATCCGGGGAGCCTCCGACGCAACCGCCGAACGAGTCTGGGAACTGCCGTTGTGGGACGACTACCGCGAGGCGATGAAATCCGAGATTGCAGATCTGGTCAATTCGGGCGGACGACCGGCGGGGACTTTGACTGCTTCGGCGTTTCTCGAAAACTTTATCGGTGACTGGCCCTGGGCGCATATCGATATCGCGTACATGGACCTCGAACCCAAAGGGACACCCTACACTCCCAAAGGCGCATCGGGCTTCGGGGTGCGTCTGCTGGTGGAACTGGTCGCCAATTGGAAGAAGCTGTGAGCCATCGCCGTGCGAGCGGCGGATGACCTTCCGAAATGAGAAAGGGCCGATCGCTGCACGCGGTCGGCCCTTTGATGTGATGATCTCGTTGTCCTACTTTTTCGGAGCCTTCGACCATGCCGGGGCGCTGTCGGAGCCGGGTACGGTGATGCGCCTGGCCTGATTTCCGGTAATGTCGCAAATCCAGATGGAACCATCGGTGGTGGCAAAGGTCAGCCATTTGGAATCAGGCGAGAAGCTCGGCGCCAGCGACCGGGGATAGACATTCACCGGCGGCGACCAGACGAGATAGTGCTCCTTCAGGTCGGGCGTGGTGATATAGATGCCGGCCTTGTTCATGTCGTTATAGACATACGCCAGCCACTTACCGTCGGGAGAAAACGACGGGGCAACTCGCTTGTTGTTCGCGGTCGATACCTTCCGGATGCTGTCGAGCGGCGCCATGAACCGCTCCTCGTTGAGCACCGCGATCCCCTGCGGTTTCAACTCGAAGAAGTGCACGAACGCGATATCGCCCGTCTTCGGATTCACCGTAGGGTTCATCAGGAACTCAGACATGTTCTGCCAGTCTTTGCGAAGCAGTTCCTGACTGCCTCCCTCGTCGTTCGAGACAACGATCTGGTAGTTCGGCATGGCGGCATTGACAAGGTTGGCGTTCATGTCCTTCGTAAAGATGATCCGTCCGTCGGGGAGCCACTCGGGGTCGCGGCTGCCGAGGTCGTCGGTAATCCGCATCCACCACATGGAATTGCCCGCGTCCAGTGAGTCGAGGTAGGCCATGAACAGATCGTAGACCTTGTGTTTGCCGCCGAGCATGTCGGGGCCCCTCAGGTCGACTTCACCGCTTCGCGTGAAAACGATTCGCCGGTTGTCCGGCGAGAAACTCAGCCGACCGTCGGCGTTGGAAACGTCGGTCACTTTCTGCTGGGCGGAGCCGTCGACTTTCATTACCCAGATGCTGCCGCTGCGGACAAACGCGATTCTGCCCGTCGGGTCGCCGATCGGTCCGACCTGCTCGGCACTCAGTCTCTGCTGCGCCGGCGCGGTTTGAGTCGATGCAATCAGCAGAAACAGAACAAGGGCAAAAAATCCCCGGAGCCGAGTGCTTCTCGTGATGCGCAATGTACCTCTCCGTTGCTTGGCGTAATGTGGATACGCCAAGATATCTGATTGATCTCGTCCGGTCAAGACCGGCCGGCGGACGTGCCGCCCGACGTTACCAGTTGAAGTACCGCTTCAACTCGACCTTGCCGCGGAATCCCGAAAGAGCAAGATCAACCCGACCGTCCTCGGTATTGTCGTAGGTCGCGATGATCTCCTCATCCTGAGCATTATACCATGAAACGTTGTTGAAGTTCAGGTAGAGGTAGCTCAGGTCGGCTCCGAGCGCCATGTTCCAGAAGTTGACCGGATAGTCGATACCCATGCCGAGCGAGAAACCCGGGGCGGTCCCCGTATAGGACTCGTTGCCCTGTACCGACGTCGAGGTCGAGAGATTCAGGTTCTGGTACTCCGGGAACAGATCCCATGAGACTCCATACAGGCCGCCGGAGACGTTGGCGCGGACCGCGACACCGGTCAGCAGGTTCTCTTTCGACGGCGGGTTCAAAAGGAAGTACTGGAATCCGGTATAAACGCCGTAGACCTTTACTTCGCTGACGAGCGTATTAACCGGGGTGGCGACGCCTCCCGGCGGGGTATAGGTGAAGTCGCCGGAGAGATTAGTGCCCTGTTTGAGCCAGTACTCGCCGCCGAGGTACCAGGCGAATTTCTTCTTGAAGACGACGCCGAAATCGGCGCCGAACGCAAAGGCCTGATCCAGCCAGGCGATCTCGCCGCCGTCAATCGAGGCCGACACGTTGATGGCGAAATCGTTGTAGTCGTTGTGGCGGTTGATCCGGTTGCCGCTGAAATGGATCGATGCCCAGCCGAGTTTCGTGATTTGGGCCTTTTCGGTCTTCTGGAGATACCGGTTGATGATATCCTGTTCGGTCTCCTGTGACAGAACGACCGGCGCTGCCAGCGCGAACGTCAGCACGGCGATCAAGACAGACTTACAGAAGCGCATATGTCCTCCTGGGAGATGTTTCTTGCCCTTGTTCTATAGGATTATCGGAACGAAAGGGGGGATGCTTGACGGGATTTTACGGGCAGCCGGAGCAAAAAAAACGGGGCGGGAAACCCGCCCCGTGTAAGGGTCGACAGAAGCCGAGCGTTACTCTTTCGAACTGAGTGTCGAGTAGTCCATCGTGGCCAATTGGCGATAGAGATTCCACCGCCGCTTGACGTCCTGCTGCCCGAGCTCCAGAAGCATTTTGGCCCGTTCCGGGTCTTTTGCTTTGAGGGTCCGGAAGCGGTTCTCGGAGTATACGTATTCGGCCAGCGGAATCGAGGGCTCCTTGCTGTCAAGAACAAGCGGGTTTTTGCCCTGTTCGATCAGGGCCGGGTTGTAACGATACAACAACCAGTGGCCGCTCTTGACCGCGAGGTCCTCGTGGTCCATGCCGTGGGCCATGTCAATTCCGTGGGCGATACAGTGGCCGTAGCAGATCAACAGCGAGGGACCGGGGTGGGCCTCCGCTTCGACCATGGCCTTGACCGCCTGGTTATGACTGGAGCCGATCGCGATCTGGGCGACGTAGACGTTGCCGTACGACATCATCATCAGACCGAGATCCTTCTTGCCGAGCGGCTTTCCGGCCGCGGCAAACTGCGCGGTGGATCCGCGCGGCGTTGCCTTGGACATCTGCCCGCCGGTGTTGGAATAGACCTCGGTGTCCAGTACCAGGATGTTGACGTCCATGCCGGACGCCAGGACGTGGTCGAGACCGCCGAACCCGATATCGTACGCCCAGCCGTCGCCGCCGATCACCCATACCGATTTGCGAACGAGGAAATCGGCGATGCTCTTGAGGGCCGCCACTTTCTCGCCGCCGTTCATGGTGTCGAGCTTCTGCTTCAGGACGTAGACGCGCTCGCGCTGCTTCTCGATTCCGGCCTGGTCGGTCTGGTCGGCATTCACGAGGTCATCGTACATCTCCGGGACCAGTTCTTTGACCAGTTCCCGCGCGTACTCCATGAGCTTGTCGGCGGTGAGGCGCATGCCGAACCCGAACTCGGCGTTATCCTCGAACAAAGAGTTGGACCAGGCCGGCCCGCGGCCGTCGGAACGCTGGCAATACGGAGTCGTGGGGAGGTTGCCGCCGTAGATCGAACTGCAGCCGGTGGCGTTGGCGCACAGGGCGCGATCCCCGAACAACTGCGTCATGAGCTTGATATACGGCGTCTCGCCGCAGCCCGCGCATGCGCCGGAGAATTCGAACAGCGGACGGACGAACTGCGAGCCCTTCGGCGTCGTCGGCTTGTAGATCGACGGATCGGTTTCCGGCAGATCTTCGACGAAGAAACGGAAGTTTTCGCGTTCCTGTTCGCGAATCGGAGCCTGCAGCGCCATGTTGATGGCCTTGAAGTCGGTCTTGTTGCCGTCGGCGTCCTTCTTGACCGCCGGGCAGGCGTTGACGCACACCTCGCAGCCGGTGCAATCCTCAGGGGCGACCTGCAGCGCGTAGTACATGCCTTCGTACTGCTTGGTCATCGCCTTGACGTACTTGAACGACGGCGGCAGTTTGGATATCCACTCTTCGGTGAAAATCTTCGGTCTGATAGCGGCATGCGGGCACACCAGAGAACAGATGTTGCACTGGATGCAGATGTCCGTCTCCCAGACCGGGATTTCGACCGCAATATTGCGCTTTTCCCACTTGGTCGTCGCCGTGGGATACGTGCCGTCATCCGGGAAGCTCGAAACCGGCAGGCCTTCACCCCGGCCGGCGATGATTTCCGCCGTGACCGACTTGACGAAGTCCGGAGCAAACTCCGGCACTATCGACGGCATCGTGGTCTTGCTGGTGATTTTCCTCGGGTAGTCGACACGGTGCAGCGCCGCCTGCGCGCCGTCGACCGCCGCGAAGTTCATGTTGACGACCTTGTCGCCCTTGGCGCCATACGTCTTGACGATGGCGTCCTTGATCGCCTTGATCGCGTCCTCTTTGGGCAGAATATCCGAGATGAGGAAGAAGGCGGTCTGCATGATCATGTTGATGCGGGCGCCGAGGCCGAGCTCCTTGCCCAGTGAAATCGCATCGATCACGTAGAACTTCGCTTCCCTGTCGAGGATCTGCTGTTGGACTTCCTTCGGCAGGCTGTCCCAGACCTTGTCCGGCGGCTCCATCGTATTGAGCAGGAAGGTGCCGCCTTTCACGAGCTTGCCGACCATGTCGTAGCGCTCGAGGAACGAGGCGTTGTGGCAGGCGACGAAGTTGGCGTTGCGAATCAGGTAGGGCTTCTGTATCGGGTTCTTGCCGAACCGAACATGCGATACCGTGACGGCGCCCGCCTTTTTCGAGTCGTAGACGAAATAGCCCTGGGCGAAAAAGTCCGTGTTTTCGCCGAGGATTTTGATCGAGTTCTTGTTGGCGCCCACGGTGCCGTCGGATCCGAGTCCGAAAAACAGCCCGCGGAAATTCTTGCCTTCGAGATCGAACGAGTAGTCGACCGACAGCGACGTATTCGTGACGTCGTCGGTGATGCCCACCGTAAAATGGTTTTTGGGGCGATCCGCGTTCAGGTTTTTGTAAATCGCAAGGACCATCGGCGGATTGAACTCGGCGGAGCCGAGGCCATACCGGCCGCCGACAATCACCGGGTGCTTGGTGAACGGAGCGGTGCCGTTCTCGAGCGCCTCGTTGATGGCCGACTGAACGTCGGTATACATCGGCTCACCGACCGCGCCGGCTTCTTTGGTGCGATCCATGACCGCAATCTTCTTTACGGTTGACGGCAGCGCTTTGACGAGCGCATTAACGTCAAACGGGCGGAACAGCCGGACTTTGATCAGACCGACCTTTTCGCCCTGAGCGACCAGGTGATCGACAGTCTCGTGGACCACCTCGGCGCCCGTGCCCAGCACGATCACCACGCGTTCAGCCTGCGGATGGCCGTAGTAGTCGAACAGATGGTACCGGCGACCGACCTGCTTGTAGAACTTGTCCATGGCCGCCTGGACGATTTTCGGCGCCGCGAGGTAATACTTGTTAACGGTCTCACGACCCTGGAAGAAGACGTCCGGGTTCTGCGACGTGCCTTTTATGGTCGGTCGATCCGGGGAGAGCGCCCGCTGCCGGTGACGCGCGATCAGCTCGTGCGGCAGCAACGCCCGCATATCGTCGAACGTTATTTCTTCGATTTTGGAGATCTCGTGCGACGTCCGGAAACCGTCGAAGAAGTGCACGAACGGCACCCGGCTCTCGAGAGCGGCGGCCTGGGCGATCAGGGCCATGTCCATGACCTCCTGAACGGAACCGGATGCGATCAGACCGAACCCGGTAGACCGGGTCGCCATGACGTCCGAATGATCGCCGAAAATGGACAGGGCGTGCGTGGCGACAGCGCGGGCCGAGACATGGAAGACGGTCGGCGTCACTTCGCCGGCAATCTTGAACATGTTCGGGATCATGAGCAAAAGTCCCTGAGACGCCGTGAACGTCGTCGTGAGCGCACCGGTGGTCAACGCGCCATGGACGGCGCCGGCGGCGCCACCCTCTGACTGCATTTCGACCACTTTGGGTATCGTGCCCCAGATATTACGCTTGCCCGCAGCCGACTTGGCGTCGGCAATCTCACCCATGTTCGACGAGGGCGTAATGGGATATATCGCTATGACTTCATTTGTCGCGTGCGCCACATGTGCCGCGGCGGTATTCCCGTCTATTGTGACCATACGACGGGAATTCTTTCGATCCGTAGTGGTGGCCGCGGGGTGCAGGGCTTCTTGCGGCATACTCCACCTCCCAACGAGTTGAGTCCTTCTGTTTCTCTGCCTGTATCGGCAATATTAGCCGGATTTGGACAGGGTAATCCTCTTCTGCCCCTGATACTTTCCTTTCTTGTCTCTATACGAGACTCGACACATTTCGTCAGCTTCGAGAAATATGATCTGCCCGATCCCCTCGTTGGCGTACACGCGAATGGGCCGCGGAGCGGTGTTGCCCAGCGATACGGTGGCGTACCCCTCCCATTCGGGTTCAAACGGGGTGACGTTGACGATCAAACCGCAGCGGGCGTACGTCGATTTCCCCTGACAGAGTACGAGGATGTTCCGGGGAATCTTGAAATACTCCCGGGATCGGGCGAGGATGAAGGAGTTCGCCGGTACCAGGACCGAGTCGGCGGTGACGTCCTCGAAAAGCTTCGAGGAGTCCTGCTTGGGGTCGATTTCCGCAGCCGCCTCCGGGCGGAAGATCTTGAACTCGTTGGAGAGGCTGAAGTCATAACCATACGACGACACGCCGAAACTGATGCCCGCCCGGACCTGGTCGCGGGAGAACGGGTCGATCAGCGCGTGTTTTTCGGCGGTGTCGATGATCCACCGATCCGATTTGACGGACATGTCGTTTGCTCCTCCAACGGTGCAATGCCAGACCACGAAGATAGTCTTTTGAGACGAGAACGCAAACGAAATATCCGTGCTACCGGACAGCGCTTCGCCTTACACTTCCTGAGGTACGGCCTTGGCTCTCTGCCATGCAACGAGGTCTGCCAGCGTATGCTGTTCGAAGACCTCGACCAGACGTCGCTCCGCCTCCAGAATCAGTTCCCGCAGCGCACAGAATTCGTCCCCCTTATTGTCGCCGCAATTGCGCTGATCTTCGGTGCACTTCATCAGGTGGTAGGGGCCCTGAATGGTCTCAAGAACGTCCTTCACCGAAATGTCACGGGGATCACGAGCGAGCGTGAAACCGCCGCGCACGCCCCGGTGGGACCGAATGATACCCGACTTGGACAGAGACTGGAAGATCTTGGCCAGGAACTTCTCCGGAATGTTCTGGGCCTCTGATATCTCGGAGAGCGGGACTACCTTGTTGGTGTCCTGTTCGGCAAGATACAGCACGCCAAACATGCCGTACTCTTCGGCTTTCGTGAACTGCATAACACCCTCCTGCGCCTCGCAGATGTGACACTCTTACAGGCACGAGGTAGAGAATGCGCCCGGAATCGGAACAACATCTACCTTTAAGTCTTTGCTTCGGCAGAATACTACTAAACATAGACCGAAAAGTCAATAAAAATGATGTTTCTTATACTCTAATTTCTTGTAAATTCTTGTTTTCCGTTGCGGCGTCATGTGAACTTTTGCGCCGCCCGTGCATTTAGTACTATTGTGATACGCTGATACAACAAAATGAGGACACCGCTCATGAAACAGGATTCAAAAGGCCTGCTGGTCGTTTACACCGGGGACGGCAAGGGGAAGACGACAGCGGCGCTCGGTATGTGCGTTCGGGCTGTCGGGTACGACTGGAGGATATGTGTCATACAGTTCATCAAGGGATCCTGGAAATACGGCGAACTGAAAGGCATTAAGCGACTTGAGCCAAATGTCGAACTGCACGTGATTGGAACCGGTTTTGTCGGTATCGTCGATGATGACAAGCCGATCGAGGAGCACCAGGACGCTGCCGGCAAAGGCGTTGCCCTGGCCCTGGAGAAGCTGCGCGCCGGATCATATCAGCTGATTGTCCTCGATGAACTCAATGTCGCCCTTGATCTCGGGCTGGTGACCGACGAAGACGTCCGGGCGATTCTGGAAGCCCGGTCCGATAAGCAGCACCTCGTCATTACCGGACGGAACGCGGCCGATTGGCTTATCGAGAAGGCCGATCTGGTCACCGAAATGACCGAAATCAAACACCCCTATCAGCAGGGTATCCTGGCGCAAAAGGGGATCGACTGGTAGGTAGTTGGTGATTATCGCTTGCCTTGGCCCATCAGGGAGCGATCTTTGGAACGACCGTACATAACGTGACAACATCGGTGAGAGAGACAGAAGGAAGCACGGAGATGGCTGACGAGAAGCATTATGACATCGTGATTGTGGGGGCCGGCCCCGGCGGACTGTGCGCCGGCCTGTACGCGGCCCGGGCCCGTCGAAAAGTAATCTGCCTCGAAAAATACCTCCCCGGGGGACAGATCGCCGTCACCGGCGAAGTCGAAGACTACCTCGGATTCGAGCATATTCAGGGAGCCGAGCTGGGCCAGAAATTCCGCGACCATGCGGTCAAATTCGGGCTGGAGATTGCCATGGAGGAGGTCGAAGAGGTGTATGTCGAGGGCGAGGACCGGGTGGCGCGTTGCGCCTCCGGAACGATCTACCGTGCCAGGGCCGTCATCCTTGCGACCGGCGGCGCTCCGGTCTATCTCGGCGTCCCCGGCGAAAGGGAGTACGCGGGACGGGGAGTCTCATATTGCGCCATCTGCGACGGCGCTTTCTTCAAAAACCAGGTGATTGCGGTCGTCGGAGGCGGCGATGCTGCTGTGGAAGAGGGCGCGTTTCTTACGAAATTCGCGTCCAGGGTAATCGTCATCCATCGTCGCGACCAGCTACGCGCCCAGAAGATCATCCAGCAACGGGCGTTCGATAATCCCAAAATGGAGTTCATGTGGGACACCGTGGTCGAGTCCATTCATGGCAGCGACAGGCAGGTGACACACCTGACAGTGAAAAACGTCAAAACCGGTGCGCATTCTGAAGTCAAATGCGGAGCTGTCTTCCCGTATATCGGGTTCCATCCCAACACCGGCTACGTTCGGGAAAAGCTCACGGTCGACAAGGACGGGTATATCATCACAGACTACAAAATGCAGACAAATGTCCCGGGGATATTTGCCGTGGGGGATGTCCGGCAGCAGTTTGTCCGCCAGGTGACGAATGCGGTCGGTGATGGTACAGTTGCTGCAGTGGCAGCTGAGAAATACATCGAGGAGCTGGAAGACAAGCACGCTCAGCGCGTGAAGTAAGCTCTTGCTTGGCAAGTACTAAACATCCGGCCCCGGTTTGTCCGGGGCCTTTTTGATTGTGGTGAAGCATGTCCATAATAGTGACAAATTTCACTTGCCTATTAAAGTTGGGAGGCGTATATTGGCACCCATTGTTTGGGAGCGGAGAATTGTAATTGCTTAACGCTTATAACTTTAACAGGAGTCGCGGTCAATGAACTGGGGCCTATTGTCAGCTGGAATAGGTGTGGTCGGGATCATTGTGACGCTCGGTTTGTTCGCGTGGATTAAGGGACGTCCAGCGGGCACCGACCAGATGCGTGAAATCGCTGACCAGATTCACCATGGCGCAATGGTGTTCCTCAAGAGGGAATACAGCATCCTGGTGGTATTCATCGTTGTCGTCTTTGCCCTCATGGCATGGAAGATTGGATGGCAGGACGGACTGGCGTTCCTCGGCGGAGCGGCGTGCTCCATGCTGGCCGGGTTCATCGGTATGCAGGCCGCTACTCGGGCCAACGTCCGGACAACCGCCGCGGCTAAGGACAAAGGCCAGCCGGCGGCACTTTCGGTCGCCTTTTCGGGCGGCGCTGTGATGGGAATGACGGTTGCCTCGCTCGGACTGATCGGTGTCGGTATCGTCTACTACTTCTTCGGGGATAACCCCGCCCACTCTGCGGTGATCAACGGCTTTGCCATGGGCGCGTCGTCGATCGCGCTCTTTGCGCGTGTCGGCGGCGGCATTTACACCAAGGCTGCCGATGTCGGCGCTGACCTTGTCGGCAAGGTCGAGGCCGGGATTCCGGAGGACGACCCGCGCAATCCGGCGGTGATTGCGGATAACGTCGGTGACAATGTCGGTGATACGGCCGGCATGGGCGCGGACCTGTTCGAGTCGTACGTGGGTTCAGTCATCGCGACCATCGCTATCGGCGCGACCGCGACAGCTGCCAATCTGGGACTGGATCCCACCGAAATGGTCACCGATGAAAAGCGCGGCCTGTTTATGGCCCTGCCGCTGCTGATCGTGACGTTTGGCGCGATTGCATCGATGCTGGGCGTGTTCTCGGTTCACCTGTTTGCGAAGATGAATCCGGCCGCGACGCTCCGTCTGGTAACCTATGTCGGCGCGGTCATCATGCTGATCGCATCGTACTTCATCATCACGAACTTTGATCTGTCGAACAACATTTTCTGGGCGATTCTCGCCGGCAACCTGGCGGGGATCGTGCTTGGACTGTTGACGGAATACTATACGTCGGCGAAACCGATTCGCAATATCGCCAAAGCCTCGGAGACAGGCGCCGCGACCAATATCATCGGCGGTCTGGCCGTCGGTATGGAGTCGGTGCTCCTGCCGGTGATCGTGATTGCAATTGCCATTTACACCGGCTTCCACTTCGCCGGACTGTACGGGATCGGTATCGCCGGTGTCGGCATGCTGGCGACTATCGGCGTGACTATGTCGGTTGACGCCTACGGTCCGATTGCGGACAATGCCGGTGGTATCTCGGAAATGGCCGGACTCGGCAAGGAAGTACGCGCGATCACCGACCGGTTGGATTCCCTCGGAAACACGACCGCCGCGATTGGAAAAGGCTTCGCGATCGGTTCAGCCGCGCTGACCGCTCTGGCTCTGTTCTCAGCGTATGCGTCGGCGGTGCAACTTGAGACGATCAATATCCTCGAACCCAACGTCGTCATCGGTTTCTTCATCGGCGGCGTGCTTCCCTTCCTGGTTGCGGCCCTGACCATGACCGCAGTCGGCAAGGCCGCCGGCGCCATGGTCGAAGAGGTGCGCCGGCAGTTCCGGGAAATCAAGGGATTGATGGAAGGCAAAGCCAAGCCGGATACGGGTCGTTGTGTTGATATCGCGACACGCGGCGCATTGCGCCAGATGATAGCTCCCGGTCTTTCGGCGGTGCTGGCCCCGATTATTGTCGGCTATGTGCTGGGCAAGACGGGCCTGGGCGGCATGCTGGCCGGGGCCACGATGTCGGGCGTTATGATGGCTCTCATGATGGCGAATGCCGGCGGAGCCTGGGACAACGCCAAGAAGTATATCGAGGCCGGGGCGCACGGCGGCAAGGGTTCCGACGCCCACAAGGCGGCGGTGGTCGGCGATACGGTCGGCGATCCGTTCAAGGACACCTCCGGACCGGCCATGAACATCCTGATCAAGCTAATGGCTATCGTTTCGCTCGTGGTTGGTGCGGCTCTGTTCGCATAAACGGCGAATCGGACACACAGACAAAAGCGGGACGGTGCATCCGCCGGCCCGCTTTTTCATTTGAATATACCGGTCGCACGATAGTACCTTAGAAGACTCTTTCAACAGCTCGCCGTGAAACTTTTGCTCGCAACTTACGTTTAGTCAACCCATAAGGGAGAGAGAACGATGGAACAATCGATGATGGCAGAGCCGGCGGCCCCGGCGGCGGCCCCGTCCGGTTTGTCGCTTCGCGGCCTCTGGGAAGTCTTCTACAAACCATCCGAGTTTTTCGCACACATCAAAAACCATCCGCGCGTGCTGATCCCGTGGATACTGGCCATTCTGGCGACCACCCTCACCGTGTATCTCGTGGCCGATTTCATGGTTGAGCTGCAGCGAGAAGCGCTCCTGAATCGCCCCAATGTCCGTCCGGAGATGGTACCGCCTGCCGAGCAAATGAAACCGTGGATGTATGTCGGCGTGGCCTTTTTCGCGCTATTGCCGCTGGTCACGGCGGCGATCGCCATGTTCTGGGGGAATTTCGTGTTTGGTGGGAGCGCGAAGTTTTCTCAGATTCTGTCCGTCATGCTCTACGGGTTCTGGGTATATATGGTGGGCGGCGTCATTCAGTCCTTAATGGCGGTGGCGAAAGGCAGCATCAAAGCGTCCCTGTCGCTGGCCGCACTGGTGCCCAATCGGCCGGTCGACGACATCGTGTACGTGGCGCTGTCCAAAATCAGTGTTTTTCAGATATGGGAATTAATCGTTGTCGGGATCGGATTGTCAGTAATATATGGGTTTTCCCGCAACAAAGGATACCTCGTGGCGGTCCTATCAGTCGGGCTGATGCCGCTGCTCAATATCGTGTCGGTGGCAATTCAGAAAGCGCTCAGCTGAGCATACCTCATTAGGAGTATCGTGAATGTCAACAAAAGCCCTCATCTCTATTGTTTCATTGGCCCTGCTGGTACTGACAGGAAGTGGTTCGGCATGGGCGCAGCAGGCAGCTTTGACGCTGGACGACTGCATCACCCTCGCGCTTGCCAACCGGGCCGCCATCATTCGGGCCCGTGGCGCCGAGCAGGTGGCGGCGGCCGGCAAGTTAAATGCGCTCGGGGCGTTCTTGCCCTCGGTCAGCGCGTCCTACAACTACTCCAAGGGCAAAGAGACGAATATCGAACCGGCCGATACCATCGGCGGTGAAGTGATCGACGAGCAGGACATCGGCCCGAGCAAGCGCTGGTCTATCTCCGGCGATATGGCGTTGTTCGATGTTTCCAGCTGGTTCAACTACGCTGCGGCGCGGGCGGACCATCAGCGCTCGAAGCTCGACGTCATGGCGTCCGAACAGGACATGATTCTCGCGGTCAAGATCGCGTATTACGCGTACCTCGCCTCCGAGGAAAACCTCGACGTGCAAAAGGAAGCGGTGAAGCGCGCGGAAGAACAACTGAAGCTGATCCAATCGCGGTTTGATCTCGGCTCGGCGTCGCTGTCCGACGTGCTCAAGCAAAAGGTGCAGTACGGCAATGACCGCCTGGGCCTCCTTCGCGCCGAGAACGGCGTCACCAACGCGCGGGCGGATCTGTCCTATACGATCGGGCTCGACCCCCTCAAGGACCACGCTTTTTCGTCGGACTATTCGGTGCGCGAGTATTCCGGCAGCCTCGATGAGGCAATTGCTTTCGGACTGGAGAATAATCCGACGCTCCGCTCCACTGAGAAGTCACTTGCGGCCGCGAGTGCAGACGTCAAATCCGCCTGGGCCGCGTACCTGCCGACGGTCGGCCTGTTTGCCGACTACCAGAAGTTCAACGGAACGCAGGCGTTTCCCGTCGCCTTCGACTACTCGTCGAATTCACTCACCTACGGCTTCGGGGTCCGGCTCAACATCTTCGACGGCTTCCTTCGCGAGCGGACATTGACGACGGCGAAGGTCTCGCGCAACAACGCTCGCGCCGACCTGGCGGACACCCGCAACGCGACCGTGACCAACATCAAGACCGCCTACCTCGATATCGAGCAGCTCAAGCAGCAGCAGTCGGTGTCGCAGGAAAATGTGGCGGCGGCCGAAGAAGATCTGAAAATCACGCAGGAGAAATACAACCTGGGAGCGGCCACGATCCTGGATCTGCTCGATGCGCAGGTGTCGTTGAAAACCGCGCAGGTGGGGCTCATTCAGGCGGAATTCGACCTCAACCTCGCGGTATCGCGGCTCGAAGCCGCTCTCGGCAAACGGTAAGCTGGGGCAAAAGGGACGGATAGAATGAAGAAGAAGACAATCCTCATCATCGTCGCGGTGGTTGTCGTCCTGGTGCTGGTAATACTCAATTTCACCAACTCCGGTGAGAGCGGTACCAGGGTGCGGGCCGCCGAGGTGACGAACCGCGACCTTGTTGAGATCGTGTCGGCGTCGGGGCGCATTCAGCCGCAGACCAAAGTCGACATCACCGCGCAGATAACCAATGAGATTATTGCGCTGAAAGTTCGCGAGGGCGACCGGGTGGAACGCGGCCAGCTGCTGGTCGTGCTCGATACGGTGCAGGTGAAGTCGGACGTCAACCAGGCGCGGTATTCGGTCAACGAAATCAATGCCCGCCTCGATGGCGCCAAGGCGTCGCTGGCGCAGGCCGACGAGGAATACCGGCGACAGCAGCGTCTGTTCGAGGCCGGTCTGACGTCGGAAACCGCCTACAAAAACGCGATGTACGCGTACCAGAACGCAAAAGCGTCGCATGAGGCCTTCCTTGCAAGCGCCATGCAGGCCGAATCCATGTACGAAAAGCAGCTCGACAATCTGAGCAAGTGTAAGATCACCGCGCCGATGTCGGGCGTGATTACGTTTCTGGACGTGGAAGTCGGCGAGATCGCTGCGGCGCAGACCGCCTTCACCGCCGGCAAGACGCTCATGACGATCTCGAACCTCGATGTATTCGAGGTCGAGGTGGAAGTCGACGAAACCGAGATCGCGAAAGTCGATCTCAGCCAGAGTGCGAAAATCGAAGTGGACGCCTTTCCGGATACGAGCTTCATCGGCCAGGTCGTGGAAATCGGCAACACCGCGATCACCGCGATGACCGGCAGCTCCGACCAGTCGACCAACTTCCGGGTAAAGGTCATTTTCGAGGAGTCGCAGGCCAAAGTGCGTCCGGGTATGTCAGCTACCGTCGACATCACGACGGCCGAGCGCAAAGAGGTCGCAAGCGTACCATTCTCGTCGATTGTCATGCGTTCGCTCAGCCTGGACTCTCTTGAAGCCGCGAGACGGCAGGCGTCCGAGGGCGACGAATCAACCCACGCCGTCCACGCCGCAGAGAGTATCGACAGCGCCGCCGATACGAGCCGGGCCGAGGAACGCAAGGACCTTAAAGGAGTATTCGTCATCCGTGAGGGCAGGGCGCGGTTCGTTCCGGTCGAGACCGGGATTGCCGACCAGCGTCATATCGAAGTGACCGATGGCCTGACCCCGGGCGATTCCGTTGTCGCCGGTCCCTACAGCGTGCTCAGGACGGTGAAAGACGGTGATCTCGTTATCGCGGAAAAAGACATGCCCGGCGGAGAAATGTAAACATGAGTCTCATCAGAACACATGACTTGTGGAAGACCTACCAGATGGGCTCGGAGAAAGTGCACGCGCTCCGTGGCGTCTCCATCGAGATAGACAAGGGCGAGTACGTGGCAATCATGGGACCGTCGGGATCGGGCAAATCGACCTTGATGAACCTGATTGGTTGCCTCGATACACCGACGAGCGGCGAATACGTCCTCAACGGCAAAAAGGTCTCCGAGATGGACGATAACGAGCTGGCGGCGATACGAAACCGCGAGATCGGATTCGTATTCCAGACCTTCAATCTGCTGCCGCGCGCGACCGCCCTGCACAATGTCGAACTGCCGCTCATCTACAACGGCACCGGGTCCGCGGGCAGAATCGAGAGGGCAAAACAGGCATTGACGCGGGTGGACCTTGCCGACCGCATGATGCACAAGCCCAGTGAATTGTCGGGCGGTCAGCGCCAGCGTGTTGCCATCGCCCGGGCGCTCGTCAACGATCCGTCCTTGATCCTCGCCGACGAGCCCACCGGCAACCTCGACAGCAAGACCTCCGAGGAGATCATGCGCGTATTCGATCACCTGCATTCGCAGGGGAACACCATCATCCTCGTCACGCACGAGGCGGAGATCGCTCGCCATGCTCACCGGGTCCTGTCTATCCGCGACGGGGTGATTGCCAGCGACGAGCGCATTGCTCAGTCTGAACGCAGTGGAGTTCATTAACCGATGGTCGGTTTGTCCATTTTACGGATCGCGTACGAGGCCCTGATCTCGAACAAGCTGCGGTCGGGGCTGACGCTGCTCGGCATCATTTTCGGCGTAACGTCGGTTATGACTATCATGTCGGCGCTCGAGGGAATGACCGGTGCGATCGAAGAGGAGCTCAATTCTCTCGGACCTTCGACATTCATGGTCGGGACGCTCATGATTGCGACGTCGCACGAAGAATTCATGGACAAGATCAAGCGCAAGCCGATCGAAATGGACGATTACGAGGCGATCGTCGCGCAGTGCGCGACGTGCGACAAGGTTTCACCCCGAACATATTCGAGCAGCGAGCTGAAATACGGCTCGGCCCGCATGCGCGATGTCGGGATTATGGGCGGAACTCACAACTTCATCGATATCGTTGACTTCAGCGTCGCGCAGGGCAGGTTCCATTCGTCGGAAGACGACTTCTACCGTCGACGGGTCGCATTTATCGGCGACGACGTACGCGAGGAGTTCTTTTCGGGTGTTGACCCGCTCGGGAAGGATATCAAGATCGACGGCATAAAGTACACCGTTATCGGTGTGGCCAAGGCCCAGGGGTCGGCATTCGGTGAAAGCCAGGACAAGTGGGTTATCATCCCACTCTCGACGTTTTATGGGCAGTACGGCCCGCGCCAGCGAGGGCTGAATCTCGTGGTCAAAGCCAATTCGGTGGAGAACCTCGAATACACGATGGACGAGGTTCGCATGGTGCTGCGTACGCGACGCAACGTACCGTACGATCAGCCCGATGATTTCGATATGCTGACGGCCGAGAGCGCGCTGGACATCTTCAACCAGCTGACGGCGATTTTCCGAATGTCGCTGATCGGCATTTCATCTATTTCGCTTGTTGTTGGCGGGATCGTCGTGATGAACATCATGATGGTCTCGGTTACCGAGCGACGACGGGAGATCGGCATTCGACGCTCTCTGGGAGCGCGCCGAAGCCATATCCTGCTGCAGTTTCTGTACGAGGCCCTGCTTCTAACGATGACGGGAGGCGTGATTGGGATCATTCTCGGGTTCATTATCGCCAAATCGCTGGTGGCGATGATCGACATGCAGATTTCTCCCTCGACGCTTGCTATTTGCGCCGGGCTGTTCATTTCCACCGGCACGGGGCTGATTTTCGGCATCTACCCGGCAATGAAAGCGTCGCGGCTCGATCCCGTGAAAGCGCTGAGCTACGAGTAATCCGTATGCTGATTACCTGGGTTGAAATCCGCGACGCGATACTGATGGCGCTTGATTCGCTTCGCTCAAATCTCTTCCGATCGATCATGACCATTGTCGGTGTGATGGTGGGCGTGGCCGCTGTTATCGGGATGGCGTCGGTCATTAATGGACTCGACGGAGCCGCAAAAGCAGAGGTTGACCGACGCGGCTCGAATATCATACGCGTCTCGAAATGGGCGCCGGATACGGACTTCGAAGATCTCACCGATGAAGAACGCAATCGCAAGCCCATGACGGTCGGCGAAGCCCGGATCATCATGGAGAGCTGTCCGTCGGTCGACGGTGTGGCGCCGCAGAATTACTACTTCAAACCCGGCGGCAATATCGCCAAATTCGGCAACAAGCAGGCGCAGAATCCCAATCTCATGGGCACGTGGCCGGATTACGTACAGGTGCGCGACCGAAACGTGGCCCATGGCCGGTTTCTCAGCGATGTGGACGAGCAGTTTCGCCTGATGGTCGCAGTGCTGGGACACGATGTCGCCCGCACGCTGTTTGAGGATTCACCGGCAGTCGGTAACGAAATCCGCGTTAACGGCAACCGGTTCGAAGTCATCGGCGTCCTCGAACGGCAGGAATCGAATTTCGGCGGCGGCTTCGAGAACCAGGTTATCATTATCCCCTTGTCGACGTTTGCCAAACTGCACCCGTGGGAAGAGGAACTCGGTCTCGACGTTCGCGCATCGACGTATGAATTGATCGACCAGGCGATGGAGGAAATCACCTCGGTCCTTCGGCAGTACCGAAAGGTGCCGTTCGGCGAAGAGAATAACTTCCATCTGTCGACACAAGAGCAGTTTAAAGAGCAGATCGAAAACATCACGAAGTACATCTATCTTGCCGGTTTGATCATCACCTCTGTCGGGTTGATGGTCGGCGGTATCGGGGTGATGAATATCATGCTCGTTTCGGTCACGGAGCGCACCCGCGAGATTGGCGTTCGCAAGGCAATTGGCGCCAAACGATCGAACATTATCCTGCAGTTTCTCACGGAGGCGATGACGCTCTCCGGCGCGGGGGGACTGGTGGGAATCGTGCTTGGGGTCCTGCTGGGTGTATTGATCAACGCACTCTTCGGCTTTCCACTCGCCGTATCGGTTTTCTGGATCGTGGTAGGATTTGTCGTGGCGGTTTCGGTCGGACTGGCATCCGGCGTATACCCGGCCGTCAAGGCGGCCTGGCTCGATCCAATCGAGGCGCTTCGCTACGAATAACGCCCTCACGAACCGCCATTTTCTTTTATATTGTCCCCGGCTATACGTCGTCTATTATTGGAACCGGCTCTGCGGTCGGGCCGTTACAAAGAATGCGATGAAACACGTTGTCATTACAGTACTTGCGCTGTTCGCGGCGGGATTGTCCGGCGGCTGCAAGATGCCGGCGCAGGAATCAATCGCGCCGCAGGTGAGCCAGAAAAAGGGCAATCTGGTGATGGAGGTTGACCACTCCACCTTCCGATCCCCGTCAAGCGACAGCATCCGTCTCGAAGTCTATTATAAAATCTACAATTTCGGGTTCAGCTACAAAGAAACGGAAGGACGGTACGTTGCGGACTACCGCCTGCTGATCACCGTAGAGAACGAAAACCGGGTGCAGGTCGGCCGGTGGCAGCGGGAGCGGACTATTTCCGTTCCGAATGAACAGAAAACGCGTTCGTTGATTGACTTCCGGACCAGCCTCACCAGTTTCGATCTTCTTCCGGGCACCTACCGGGTGAGTTGCTACCTCTCGGATCCAAACGGCGACGGCGAGAGCCGGGCGCAGTTCGAGGTGAAACTCCGTCAATACGACTATGCGGCGCCCCGACTTTCCAACGTGCTGTTCGCGCACTCGGTAACGGCGCAGAATGATGATGAGAATCTGTTCGATCGCGGTACCAACCTTCGCGTCGTGCCGTCCGTCTCCCGTGATTACGGCAGTGACACCGATGACAAGCTGCTCTATTACCTGGAGATCTACAAGGGGACCGACGAGTGGGACAAAGTCGTCGTGGAGACGAGAATCCGTCACGATCGGCTGGACGACATGGTGTACCGCGACACCTTGACCGCAGAACTCGATGCGCCGGTGAAGCGGCAGTTGCGCGAAATCTCTCTTGCCCAGTTCAAGCCCGGTCCCTATGCGCTGGAGATAAAACTCCTCGGGCGGAGGGACAAGTACCTCGATGACACGCGGGCCGAGTTCTACGTCCACTGGGATGAAGGGACCCTGATACAACACGACGCCAAGACGGCCATTCAGCAGCTTGAACTGATCACCTCCGGCGGCGAGCTTGACGCCATAAAATCGGCAACGACTCCCGACGAGCGGCAAAAGGCATATGACGAATTCTGGGCCAAAAACGACCCCACGCCGGGCACGCTGGAGAATGAGTGGCAGCGCGAGTTCAATCGCCGGGTCGCCTATGCCAACCGACATTTCGAGGCGATGCGTCGGGAGGGATGGCGGACAGACCGCGGCCGGATCTATATTCAGCGCGGCGAACCGGACCAGATCGACGACGTGCCGATGTCGCCCAATTACCCGCCGTACCAGATCTGGCACTATTATCGCGTAGAAGCGCTCTACCGGCGTTTCACGTTTATCGATGAAAACTTCGACGGAGATTACCGTCTGGTCTTTCCGTATGATGGTCTGGGCTTCCGCCCGGAGTTCTGAGGTGCGTATGCGCAGTCGTTACAGCACGTGGAATCTGATAATGGCTCTTGGAGTGCTTTACTGCGGGGCCGTTTCGTCCGCGGCGGGGCGGGGGGAGTTGTCTATCCAGGCCGGGCTGGCCGTGAGTAACAATCCCGCCTTCGACACCGTGGCTCTTGTCGAGTTTCCCTTCACCTTGAATCGGAGCGAGTTTCAGTTTTACCGACCGGACAGCACATCCCCCGACTGGTATGCGCGGATATTCGCGCAGGTGAACCTGATCAACCTCGACGGATTCGACATCGATTCCACCAACACATACTTCTCTGTCAGGGTTGCCAATCCCGACGATACCGTGAACGGCGACATCAAGCTGATGAACGAACTAAGCCTCCCGGTTAAACCGGGTGTCTATACGGCCCGCCTCACGGTGATAGATGCCGTCAGTAAACGGTCGAATTCCGTCTTTTACGATCGCGTGGTTGTGGAACCGGCCCCCGCCGCACTGGCGCTCGGAGGCGGCAGGCTGGCGTACCGCATTCGGCCCGCCGATACGACCCTGCCCGGCGTCAATCGACGGATGTTGAAAAACGGCCTTGAAGTGTTGACCAACCCGGTCGGGTTGGTCGATGCGCGAGATACCGCCCTGTTTGTTTACGCGGAGTTATACAACCTGACGATGGCCGACGCGCCGCAGGACCGCTATCGGGTGCAATTTCGCGTACTGGACAGCTCCGGCGTCGCCGTCCGCGAACTGGGCACTATTTCCCGATCAAAGCCCGGGCCGACCGCGGTCGTGGCCCAATCATTCGATATCACTGGCTGGCGGACAGGGTTCTATTCACTTGAGCTGGCCGCGACCGATCCGGCCTCACAGCGAGCCGATACACTCACGCTGCCGTTCCGAATCATGTCGACCTCCGAAGTTGCCACAATAATCGCGTCGAGAGCGTCGTCACCCGATCCGTACGACAGCCTCTCCCTGTCGCAAAAGCTCAACCTAGTGAAATACGAGCTGACGCCGGACCAGCGCCTGACGCTCGAGTCTCTCAGCGACAGCGGCAAAGAGAACTATCTTCGCCAGTATTGGCGCGACCGCGACGAAACACCGGCCACGACCGCAAACGAGGCTCGACTGGAGTTGATCCGGCGCTTCCACTACGCCAATGATCGGTTCTCCACCAATGAGATGCGTGACAACGGATGGTTGTCCGACCGCGGCCGTATCTACATCCGCTACGGCGAGCCCAGCGAGACTGTCTCCCGCTTTGCGCCGGTGGTCGGCTACCCCTACCTGGTCTGGTTCTACCGCAATATCCGGGAAGGGCTCGCGTTTGTGTTCGAAGACCAGCACGGTTACAGTGATTTCGAGCTCGTCCATTCCAACGCCGACGGTGAGATCTTCAACCAGATCTGGGACAGCCGCCTGAAAGAAGGCGCGTTTATCGAGATCAACCACGACATCTGATCTCGAATCAGAATAAAAAAGGCCGCCCGTGCTGCACAGGCGGCCCGAAATCAATCCATCTCGACGGTCAGTGTCCCTGCCCCTGATCTCCGTAGCCTTTTGCCGGCGTGGCCTGCAGACCGGGGGTCCGCATGGTGCGTTTCACCGGGACCGTAAAGCGCGAACCGGCCATATCCGAGACCTGGAACGTCAACGACTTCTCGAACGAGATCTTCGCTCCCTGCTCCGTCAGCCGGAGCGTTCCTTCGGCCGTCTGCCCGGCCTTGACGACCTTGGGCAGGTTGACCGTGAAATAGTCCTTCTTCGCAGCGATCAGCGAAACCTGCAGATCTTCTTCCGAGACATTGCTGATCGTAAACTTCACTTCGTCCCGCACGGTCTCACCGAACTGCGACAGATCGAGCTTATACGGCTTCACGATGACCGGGTAGGTGGAATCCGGACGGTCGATGATCGTGGAAATAATCCGCACGGTCTTGTCCGGCGGCCCTTCATTCGTCTGAATGCGAGGGGCCTTTTCCATCCGGCTGCGATACCGCTTCGTGTCGAAAATAATCTCTAACCGAGTGCTGTCACCGACAGCAAGTGCCTCTCTTTCAAGTGGCGCCTTGGTGCACCCTCAGCCGGGGACTATTCTGAGAATCCGCAGCGTATCATCGCCGGTCGAATACAACCAGAAGTCGTGGCTGATCGTGGCGTTCTGCGGCACATACCCGAAATTGAACGTGTTTTCGGGTATCTCGAGACGAGGCGCTGCCGTCAGCGACCCGGCTGCAAAAAGCAGCAGTAACGCTCCTGTGATCGCGAGAAGTATCCGCATAGGGCTCGCAGTCTCCCTTGTATTGGGTGCTGTTTCGTTTACCTGTTTTATATCGTCACTTCGTTGCTACCGTGAACTTGATGCTCCCGCAGAGCCCAGCAGGCGCTGACGGACCGGGATCGAAAAGCGCGCGGGATCAACGCCCCTGCTGTCGAACTGGAACGTGAGCGTCTCCTCGAAATTCTGATCGACCGACGCCGGCGAAACCCGAACATGGCCCGTCACCGACGCATTCGGTGCGAGCGTATCGGGGAAGGTCACTTCGAGGTGTTCGGTCGCCGGGCTCACCAGGTGGATAGCATACCCGAGGTCGCTTTTGTTCGTTATGGTGAAAGTGAGGGAGTCTCGCTTCACTCCGGCGATTTGTGCGAATTCGAATCGATACGGCTTAATCGATACAGGGGTCGCCGAGTCGGGCTCGGTCACGCACATCGCATAATAACGCAGACGGTAGGGATCGGGGGAGACGTTGGTGAAAATCCGTGGAAAGCGCCGGTCGAGCCCCTGCGCCCGTTCGGTTGTCCACGTGAACCGCATCGCCATGCTGTCCCCCGGGGCCAGCTTGCTTGTGGACAGGGGCAGCATGGCGCAATCACATCCCATCTTGATGTCGTCAATTCGCACCGTATCGGTTCCTACCGATTTGAACCAGAAATCGTGGTACACGGTCGCCCGGCCGATAACCGTTCCGAAATCGTACTCCTCGAAACTCACTTCCAGTGCAGGCTCAGCCATTACGGCGGAGACTGCGGCGACCAGACTCACCAGCAGATAGAACAGGGGTTTCATCTTTTCTAATATAACCGATAGTTCGGATTATGTTCCAGGAATTTATAACTTATTATCTCCGCAGCGATTAGTCAACCGGGCCGACGGTCTTTTTGCTTGTGTCCATACGCCGGCGGCTCTTAATTAAGCAATCTGGTTCGGGACGCCGAAAAGGGACTACAGGGGTACACGAAACCACATGAATATTGTCAGCCTTGACAACGTTGTCAAGATCTACCATACCGGTCTTCGCCGAGGCAATATCACCGCCTTGAACGAGGTGAGTCTGTCGATTGACCAGGGCGAGATTTTCGGATTGCTGGGTCCAAACGGCGCCGGAAAAACCACCCTCATGAAAGTGCTGCTCGGCATTACCCGGCAGACCTCGGGAGAGGTTCTGATTATGGGGTTGCCGCCGTCGAACGCCGAATCCCGAGAGAAGATCGGTTACCTGCCGGAAAACCACCGTTTCCCGAGCCATTTGACGGGCATGGGACTGATGCAGCTCGCCGGACGGATGTGCGGTATGGCGCAATCGGACATTGCCAGACGTGCCGACGAGTTGCTCAAGCTGGTCGGCATGGACAAGTGGGCCGACACGAAAATCCGAAAGTACTCGAAAGGGATGGCTCAACGGATCGGCCTGGCGCAAGCCCTGATCAACGACCCCGATCTGGTGTGTCTGGATGAACCTACCGACGGTGTTGACCCGGTCGGCAAGATAGAAATCCGCCAGGTGCTCCAGCGGGTGCGCGAACAGGGTAAATCGGTGCTGCTGAATTCCCATATGCTCTCGGAAGTGGAATCGGTTGCCGATCGCGTCGCCATCCTCTCCCGGGGCCGGGTCCGACGGATCGATTCGGTCAGCAGCCTGACCAGTCGTCAGCTCGAGTATGAAATCGAAGCGGATATCGGTGACCGGTTCCTGGACATCCCCGAGGAGATCGGCAAGCAGATCGCGGTAACGGCCACCGGCATGCGGGTAGAAGTGAAAAGTCGCGAGGGAATCACGCACATCATCGACATGCTTCGACAGCGCCGTATCAATATCTACGCGATCAAGCCCGTGCGGCTGTCGCTGGAACAGTCGTTTATCGAGCTGGTGCAGGATCAGGCCACGCCCGGCGGCGTGCAGTCGGGAGGAGGGGCGCAATGAACGGTATGATCCGCGATACGATTGTCGAGATGAAGGAACGAAAGCTCTTCTGGCTGTTCATCATCGTGACCGGCCTGGCCGTCCTGGCGATCGTCGGCCTGAAAGGCTGGGTCGAGCAGATGCGAATGCAGGAGGCGCCGCCCGAGGTGCAGCAGGCGTTTGGCACCATGGCAAACCAGATTCTGGTCGGGTGGACGTCGGGATTCCTGAGCATTCTCGTGTTTTTCTCCGTGCTCGGCACCGCCGGCCTGATCCCGAGCATGTTAAGCCGGGGCAGGGCGGAGTTCTACATGTCCAAGCCGATCTCTCGAAGCCGCCTGTTGCTCGGAAAGCTGTTTAGTGTCTGGTCGGTGTACGGCGGACTCGTCGCGGTCGCCGGCGTGCTGGTCATGGGGCTCATTGCCGCGCTGTACGGCATTTTTCAGGCGCGAGTCTTTTTCATCGTTTTGGAGGCGCTGATAGCCCTGTTCGTATGGCTGTCCATTACGGGATTCGTGGGAACTGTTTCGGGCTCCTTTGCGCTGGCAGTCACGACCACCTTTGCGCTCTGGCTCGCGCAGTACGGTCTGCACCTGAGGGAATACCTCGTTCGCCTGGTGGACAACAAGTTCGTCGAGATAGCGCTCGACATCTGCTATTACATACTGCCCAAACACTCCGAGAACGGCGATCTCTTTGTGGCCCTGGCGGTAGGCAGGCCGGTCCCGGACTGGCTGCCGTTGTGGAGTTCGCTGTTGTTTGCCGTTGCGATGTACGGGCTGTCGGTATGGGCATTCCGCCGCAAGGATTATTAGTCGAAGGAAAAACGACATTCGGGAAGGGTACTCAATTCGATGAGCAAAGAGCCATCTGACAGCGGAATTCTGGAGCCGCTGCGCATCGCGCTGCGGCTCGAACACGAAGGGAAGCAGTTCTTCTCCGAGGCTGCCATGCGATGTGAGGGGCAGCTCCCTCGCCGGACCTTTCAGTTTCTGGCGTCTGAGGAAGACAAGCACATCGAGCATATCGAGCAGTTTTATCAGTCCCTCGTTGACTCCGCCGACGCCGTACCGCCGGTAGTTGATGATGCAGCCACCGACGAACGATTTGAATCGCTCCGGCAGCAGCTTGACCGCCTGAGAGCGTCACTGTCACCGGACGCATCGGATCTCGAAGCATACCAGACGGCTTTGCAGTTCGAAAACGGGGCCGAGGCGTTTTACGCCGAGCAGGCGGAGAACGCGGACAAACCGGCGATACGGGAGTTCTACCGCTGGCTCATTCGCGAAGAAGAACGTCACGCCGAACTGCTCGAGTCCTGTATTCGGTTCGTCAAAGACCCGGCCGGCTGGTTTCGCAAGCAGGACGGTTAGATCGTTCCCTCAGCCGATCCATCCACTCCGGCCCACTACTGCAACAAATCCCTGTGCTCTTGACTTTACACGGGCGATCTCCACGTCTATATTCCACCAGTAGTAACGATGGTGTTTTTGATTCTGATAAGGAGATCGCGCCATGACGCCCGTTGAGTATCTCAAGAAAACAGAGAAAAAGAGGATGGCTGAGCTGTTTGAATTTCTCTCGTTTCCGTCGGTTTCCGCCAAATCTGAACACAAGAAGGACCTGGTCGACTGTGCACAGTGGCTGACCGGGCATCTGAAAGGTATCGGGTTCACCACCCGGCTGGTAAAGACCAAGGGACATCCGTTGGTGTACGCCGAGTACAAAGCGGGCAAAGACCTGCCGACCGTGATGTACTACGGCCACTACGACGTCCAGCCGCCCGAGCCGCTCGAGCTATGGAAAACCTCTGCCTTCAAACCGCAAATTCGCGGCGGCGCGATTTGCGCCCGGGGCGCATCCGATGACAAAGGGCAAACCTTTACGCACATCAAGGGACTCGAAGCCATTCTCAAGACCACCGGGACTTTGCCGGTGAATGTGAAAATGCTGATCGAGGGTGAAGAAGAGAGTCATTCGGTCAACCTCCCGGCGTTTATTCGAAAAGAGAAAAGCAAGCTCGGGGCGGACATCGTCGTCGTTTCCGACACCTCGCAGTTCTCGAAAGACCTCCCCGCGGTGACGTTTGGCCTTCGGGGGATCGCGGCGGCCGAGCTCTACGTGTATGGACCGAATCGCGACGTGCATTCCGGAACGTACGGCGGCACCATTGCCAATCCGATCAACATCCTCTGTCAGATAGTCGCGCAGTTGCACGACAAAAACGGGCGCGTGACGGTCCCGGGCTTCTATGCCGGCGTCAAGCCCGTGTCGAAATGGCTCAAGGCGCAGTACAAAAAACTCCCGAATCGGGAGAGGACCTTCATGAAGGAACTGGATATCACGGCCCTGCACGGCGAGAAGGGCTTTACGACCTACGAGCGGGCATGGGATAGACCGACCCTCGACGTAAACGGGATTAAAGGCGGCTACCAGGGCGAAGGCGCAAAGACGATTATCGCGTCGCACGCCTCGTGCAAAATAACCATGCGCCTGGTGCCGGGGCAGGATCCGGCGGATGTCTGCAACAAGCTCGAGAAACACCTGAAAAAACTGGCGCCGAAGTCGGTGCGGATCAAGGTCCACAAGGGCGGTGGTGCTCGGGCTGTCGTGGTGCCGACCGATGGACCGTGGCTCGATGCCGCTGCGCGGGCGATCGAAAAAGGATTCGGCAAGAAACCTGTCTTTATGAAAGAAGGCGGCTCCATCCCGATCGTCGTCGATTTCAAGCAGGTACTCGGCCTCGATACGCTGCTGATCGGATTCGGTCAAAACGACGACAATATCCATTCGCCGAACGAGCGGTTCCGCGTCGTCGACTTCGAACGTGGCTGCCGCACGGCGACCTATCTTCCGTATGAGCTCGCCGCGGTGAAGCGCTGATGGACCTTGCGCTGAACGGCAAGCTGGCGCTGGTGACGGGCGCGTCATCGGGCCTGGGGGCCGCCTGTGCGACCGCCCTGGCCGCCGAGGGTGTCCGTGTCATCGTCAACGCGCGCGACAAAAAACGGCTGAGTGCCGCCGCCGACACGATTGAGGCGGCGTGCGGCACTCGTCCCCAGATGGTCGTGGGAGACATCGCCACCGACAAAGGACTGGCCGCAATTGAGAAGGCCGTCGCCCGGCTGCCTGTCGACATACTTGTCTCCAACGGGGGAGGCCCCCCGGCCGGCCAGTTCCTCGATCACGACGCGGAAACGTGGGAAGGCGCCGGGAAACTCGTGCTGGAATCGGCAGCCGCCCTGACGCGAATGGTCCTGCCGGGAATGATAAAACGCGCCTGGGGCAGGTTGATCTATATCTCGTCGGTTGGTGTCCTTCAGCCGGTGGACGATCTCGTGCTGTCGAACGCCTATCGGGCCGCGGTGACCGGGATGTGCAAGACGATCTCGAACAACTACGCGCATCATCGGATCACCGCCAACTGTGTCTGTCCCGGATACACGGCGACCGAACGGCTCGTGAGTCTGGCGACAACCCGCGCCCACAGCAGCGGCAAGACCCGGGAAGACGTCATGGATGAGTTCGCCCGCATGATTCCCGCCGCGCGGGTCGGCCGTCCCGAGGAACTCGGCGCCCTCGTGGCCTTCCTCGCCAGTGACCGGGCGGCCTATATCACGGGCGCTTCGATCCCGGTCGACGGCGGTTTGCACCGTTCATTGTTATAGGCACCGATCGAGGAGCGTATCAACCCGCCGCCCACGCGAAACCACCTGCTGTCGGCCATCCTGATACAGCAGCTCATCGCCTCGCTCGTCTACCCGGTCGCGAAGGTCGGGCTGGCCGAGATGGAGGCGTTCACCCTTGCGTTCTTCCGCTTCACCATCGCCTCGGTGGTGTTGCTGGCAATCGTAAAGTCCAGACGCCACGATCTCGCTATCGAGCGCAAGGACTACCCACGAATCGTCCTGCTCGGCATCCTCATTATCCCGCTCAACCAGACGTTATTCCTGGTTGGGCAGGCGATGACCGCCGCCGGCCACGGCGCGTTTCTTTTCGCGACTACGCCGCTGTTCGTTTTCCTGCTGGCGCGCATTCACTTGAAAGAGCGCACCACCGTCCGGCGGCTGACCGGTATCGTGATGGGTCTGTTGGGAGTCGGGCTGATCATGTGGAGCGGGCTCCGGACCGCCGGTACGGAATATCTGCTCGGCGATTCGATCATCTTCGTCGCCGTCATCGCATGGGCGTATTATTCGATTCTGGGCAAAGACCTGGTGCGGAAATACGGCGCCCTGCGGATCACCGCCTATGCGCTCTCCAGCGGCGCGGCGCTGTACTTCCCGTTCGGTTTGTACCGTGCGATCGCCTTCGACTACAGCGGCGTCACCTACGCCGCCTGGCTGTCGGTCGGCTATCTGGCTGTCGGGCTATCGGTGATCGTCTATCTCATCTGGTATTGGCTGCTGAAGTACATGGATGCCTCCCGGGCGGCGGTGTTTCAGAACATCCAGCCGGTCGTAGCATCGATCACCGCATATTTCTTCCTGGGCGAACAGATCGGGGCCGCCTTTGTGATCGGCGGCCTCGTCGTGATGGCGGGAGTGGTGCTGTCGGAAACCTGAGCGGCGATCAGTCCGGACTCGTCTTATCCTTTCTCTGGAATGGCGGCTTAAACCTGCCCTCGCGGACGACATTCTTCCCATACGCTTCCAGCAGGTTGTCGAGAACCGCTTCCGGGTATTCTTCGTAGTGCTCGTCATTCACGGCTATCCGCGCTTCCCAGATAACCGGGTCCTCCTGCGATACCGCCCGCGCGATGTCCAGCATCTCAACGGAGACGATCGTCTTTGCGGTATCGATCGCCGTATTGCTCGCGACTTCGCGCCATTTCAGTTTGTCATCCCCGATATCGAGTCCTGAGCGGCTGGCCTCAGCACGCATCAGCGAGACAGACGTCTCTATTTCGACATGCCTCGTCACATTGAATGTGAGAATGCGCTTCGCCTCTGAAACGTCCTCCACTATCGACATCCCGCGAAAGGCCAGTCTCTCTCGCGCCATTTCCATCAGGGCTTCGTCATCGGGATCGGAGCCATTCGGAAGCGCCAGGATCACGGGCTCCTTGCCTGAAAATGAGTATTCGCCCCGGACGTGCGACGCGGTATGCATGTTCGGAGTAGATGCGCACGAGATCACACTGATAGTTACTAACCAAATGGACCCACGAACCAGCCGGCTGATCATAGAACCTCCCCAGTGTTGAGTGAAAAATCTGCAGTGGTCGCCTTACCACCCGCTCTTATCATGCCCTTCCCACGACATAAAATTGCGGTAGTCCTGGCTCTCCTGAAATCCCGACGGATCAGTCAGAAACGTCAGAATATTATCAATCAAATACACGTGCGTGCGCTCTTCGTCGGCGAGCAGATGCAACAGCGCCTTGCGCTTCGCATCCGTCTGGCGCTCCGCCTCGTCGCTGTACAACTGAACCGACTTTTCCTCGATCTCCCGCGCCTCGGTCCAGACCGCGCGCTCCGTGTCGCCCGGCAAGGTCGATTTCCCCTGCTCGGCCATCTCGCGAAAAAGCGACTTGGTCAGCGTCAACCCGCCCCGCGCCGTCTTCATCTCCGCGGCCGCATCGCTGACTTCACCTTCGCTCAGACGCTTGAATACGTGATAGTGCCGATGCTCCTCGTCGGCGAGCTGCTTGAAAATCTTCTGCAAACCGAGGTTTTTCGTCTTCTCTGCGCCGTCGAGATAAAACTGGCGCCCGTCGAGCTCCATCTGCATCGCAAACTCGAATATGTTGTCCATGACCATTCATCCTTCCGGTATCGTTGAGTGTGCCCGATCAATCCATGTCGCTCCGGCGAAGGTTCTCGCGCGAGAACTCGCGCTCGAGCTGGGGATCCGTGAACACACCGTCTTTGCGAATCAGTTTGTCGTCGAACCAGATCTCGCCGCCGCCGTAATCGGACCGCTGAATGAGGACAAGGTCCCAGTGGATGGCCGACTGATTGCCGTTGGGCGCTTCGTCGTAACACTGGCCGGGCGTGAAATGAAACGATCCCGCGATCTTCTCGTCGAACAGCGTGTCGCGCATGGGATGCAGGATAAACGGGTTGACGCCGATCGCGAACTCGCCGACATAGCGCGAGCCGCCATCGGTATCCAGAATCTTGTTCAACTTCGCGCTGTCGCCGGTACAGGTCGCCCTGACGATTTTGCCCTTCTCAAACGTAAACGAAATGTTGTTGTACAGGCTACCCTGGTACAGCGACGGGCAGTTGTAGGTGATGACGCCGTTGACCGAGTCGCGCACCGGAGCCGTGTACACCTCGCCGTCGGGGATATTACGAAGTCCGTCGCATTTGACACAGGGGATTCCCTTGATCGAGAATGTCAGGTCGGTCCCGGGCGCCTTGATATGAACTTTGTCCGTGGCCTCCATCAACGCGAACAGCTTGTCCTGAGCCTTTGACATCTTGGCGTAGTCGGCGCAGCACACATCGAAATAGAAATCCTCGAACGCTTCCTGCGACGTCTCCGCAAGCTGGGCCATCGCGTTGTTGGGGTAGCGAAGCACGACCCACCGGGTGCGCTTGACCCGCTCCTCGAGATGGACCGGCTTGTAAAATAGGGAGTTCTGCTTGTCGATCTGGCCCTGGTCGATATCCGCCATGTCAAACGGATTGTCGGAGCCGCGCAGGCCGATATAGGCGTCCGCCCGCTGCATAAGGGGCAGATGGAGGCCTGCCAGAGTCTTGAACTGGTCGTCACCGGCGGCCCGGACAAACTGGCGCAGCAGCGATTCATCGTTATAGTAGTAAAACGTCGTGGCGCCGCGCTCGGTGGCCAGTCGGATGACCTGCTTGCCCAGTTCCAGCGTTTCCTTACCCTTTATCTCGAGATACAACACGTCGCCCTTCTTGAGCCTGACCGAATAATCGAGTAACTGGCGGGCGAGTACTTCGTTGCGCTTGTCTTTCATGCCGACTCCAATCGCTTGATATTATCGTGCACTGCCGGCAAGATACACACAACACCCCGTAACCGCAACCGGGGGAGCCCGGAAAGGATACCGATTTAGCGAGATCGGGCGGAGAACATTCGTCCCCGCCCGGTGTTCTACGGGCGTGGAACACGGAAAAATCAGAATCGGAACCTCGGGCTTTTCCTACAAAGACTGGCTCGGGAACTTCTATCCGAACTTTTGCCCGGACCGGGATTTCCTGCGCTACTACTCGTCGCAGTTCAATACCGTGGAGATCGACTCCACGTTTTACCGGATTCCCGCCGCAGGCACCGTGCGCAAGTGGGCCGACACCACGCCGGAGGACTTCGTGTTTGCGGCAAAATTCCCGCGCACCGTCACCCACGAAGGTGAACCGGGTCAGCGGGTCGACGAGGCCGGACGGTTTATCGACGCGATTCGGGAACTGGGCTCAAAACTGGGACCGCTGCTGCTGCAGTTTCCCTATGGATTCAAGCCGGAGGAATTCGGCGTTCTTGAGTCGATTGTCTCCGCCATGCCGGAGGGTCTGGCCGTCAGTGTCGAACTTCGCAACAAAAAGTGGCTGACCGATCAACTGTACACCCTGCTGAAAGATCGCAATATCTCGCTTTGCCTTATCGATCATCCGTGGATGCCGCGCCTGACCGTCCGGACGGGCCCGTTTCAATACATCCGGTTGCTGGGGGACCGCAAAAAGATCGAGTCGGACTTCAGCTTCGTCCGGGATGAACGGGAGGATGATTTGCGTTCGTGGCGCGATGTCATACGCGGGGCGGCTCAGCAGGGAACCGACGTCTTCATCTACATCAACAACCATTACACGGGCCATTCCCCGACTACCGCCCGGCAGCTTGCCGGCCTCGTCAACGGGTCATAGACCCCGGTGTCCCCGTAACCTCCTTCAACCTGCTGCGGGACTTGGTCCTTGCGGCTCCCAACCGCGTCTAAAGAGTCCCGGCCGAATTCCGATAGAGTAAGAAGATACAGGGTGCGCACGTCTGCCCGCCTCGCCGGCGGTTTTGACGCGCAGTTGCCCGTGGGTGGCGATGGGCCTGCTATGCTTGGGCCACGCCCGGGAGAGGGACGGTGTCTGAATATGGAGAAACTTCACGCGGAGAGGTGGTTAAGAACATGAAAACCGATGTCCACAAGCAGGGCGAGAAGAAAAGTGACGGCTCCTCGGAGCTGCTCCAGCTGGTGTCATTCAATATCGGCTCCGAGGAGTTCGGCGTCGATATCCTCAAAGTTCAGGAAATCAACCGGATGGTTGATATCACCAAAGTGCCCCAGGCGCCGCACTATGTCGAGGGTGTGATAAACCTGCGCGGGAAAGTCATTCCGATCATCGACCTTCGCAAGCGTTTCTCTCTCGAAGTAAAGGCTCACGATAAGAACACCCGGATCGTGGTTGTCGATATCGGCGGGAACATCATGGGGATGATTGTGGACGCCGTTTCCGAAGTGCTGCGTCTGCCCAGCGACACGATCGAGCCGCCGCCCGAACTCGTGACCGGAATCAACTCGGAGTATATCAAGGGCGTCGCCAAGCTGGAAGACCGCCTGTTGATTTTCCTCGATTTGTCCAAAGTAATCGATGTCGGCGAGGTAGCCTCGCTTGTATAACAGTAGACGACCTCAGTGAGCGTCCATACGCTGTTAGTATGACAAAGGCCGGTCGCTTGACCGGCCTTTTTATATCTGCCCTCAGAATTTTGTCGTGATACGTGCCTGCACGGCGCCGGTCAGGCCCACCGGATCATCGGTCCCGATCCAATACCGGGGGTACTTCTTCATCTGAAGCTCAACCGCATCGAGCCCCCAGATATTGTAGAGCCATCCGCCGGGGAAATACCTGATTCCCCAGCCATACCACCAGCGGTTGCGCACCGGGCGGGCGGCAACTATGTCGTCCACCATTATGCGTTTTTTGATCAACCCGATACCGAATTTGATCTCAACCTCGTCTGCCCGCACAGTGACCACCATGCGATAGAACAGGGTGCAGAGAAACAGAAAAAACGCCCCCAGCACGATCAACTCCGGTCGCCCGCCCAGCGCGCCGATTACAATCAGCGGTCCGGCCACAAGGAGGGTCGGAGTCAGAAGCGCAATCCCGTACTGCGTGCGCCGGTAGTACTCCATCATGGCTTTCTGTTCGGGGCGGATACTCCGCCCTGCCTTCCTATCTGCCGCCCGTTATACAATTCCGGATCGTTGCCGCACCCCGCGACAAGCCCGCAGGAGCGGCGATCGCTTCATGCTCTCCAATCTACCGCTTGAACGGTGAGGTATTCAAGGTCTTTTCACCGACTTGATCGAACCACACCGCGCCATAAGCAAAATGTGATGGACCATCCGACTCCATGATTGTACCATGCGATACACCCTGTCGGCTCGGAAACGCTACCACATCGAAGGTGATAATTGAAGGATCTGCTTTAGAAAGGGCGGGACTGGAAGCAAGATCACTCACGGAGGGATGGTTTCTGATGACGGATGGTTACCTGCACCGCGATGTACTGGATGTTACAATCGCTCGGCCGGGGAGTCGGCGACAATCGCAACGTACTCGTTGCCGGTTTGCCGTCTTGCCGGGGAAAGGGAACAGATTGGAGCCTCTAAAAATGACAAAACAAAGCCATTTCCCCGTAACACGCTCAAACACACATTTGTACAACGACTTTTTTGATCTGGCGGTATATCGTGTCGCTTCATTTATGCCCGATAAACGCATTGCAGTACAATGCATTACGATTTCGTGTCGGTCGGTGTGACTCCATGGGTGAGGAAAGGAGCAACTATGAAACCCTGCCCTGTTTGCTGGATTGATTTTGGGGCGCCCGACCCGGTCGCGGCCGCCGGTTTCTTTGAAGAGCTGTTTGGCTGGAACTTCATCAAGGAATCGTCGCCGGAATACTACCAGTTTATGATCACGGATACCATTGGTGGAGGAATCTCACGCTCGGACAATGTGCCGGAGCGCTCTGCGGTCGTCGTTTACATCTGGGTCGACAGCATCGATGACACCGAGGCCGAACTTCAGAAACGCGGAGGCAAAGTCACCCTTCCGAAGACCGTCATCCACGAAGGCGCATGGTACGCGCAATTCAAGGACCCGTCGGGAAATCTCTTTGGGTTGTTTGAATCGGCTCCAAAATAGGGGAGACTGCCGCCCTCGCGGCTGCATTTGACATGTCCGGTGGCCTCACCTATGTTGCTGGACATGGAGAGATCACCGCAGATTCTCCCGGCCCGGCTGGAGTTCCTGTACACGAATATCGGGCGCGGGCACCCGTTTTATCTGGATGGCATCGCGGAGGCGTTGATTCGACGGGGGCAGATCAATCTGGTACGCCGCGAACGCGATGTTTTCGAGATTTCGCGCGGTGTGTCTCAGATCGCCTGGCGAACCGCCCGCCGCCTGTACCGCGCAGGCTCGTCCGGAGGGTTCGCCGGGTTCTTGTACCGTCGTCTGCGAAAGGATGCGGATTACAGTCGCAAGGGCCTGCTGTCATATATAATGGCCCGTGATCTTCGGCGGGAATATCTATCTCTCGCCGGCCCCGTGATCGTCGCTCACCCAAGCCTTGTGGGGTTTCTGGCGGGGCATCCGATGCTTTGCTATCAGCACGGTGAACTGGTCGCCCCTGCCGAGTCTCAGGTCGTGGGAGCGCAGATCGTGTTTGTTCCGACCGAAGAGGTGGCGCTCTCGTTTCTCGCCGCCGGGTACGACCGACAGTCAATCGTCGTCACCGGTCTGTGTATCGAGCCCGGTCTCGCGCGGCAGGCGGTCGATGCATTCGCTGCGCGCGTGATTCGATACGGCGGTTTGCAGCCGCTCACCGGAGCGTTCTTCTCGTCGGGGGCAGAGCCCTCTCAGCATGTGGATACGATCGCCGATGCCGCCCTGTCGGGGCTTCGTAACGGCCATCGTGTTATCGTATTTGCAAAGCGTGGGGGAAAGCTCGCGCGAGCGGCGCTTCACGCCATGCAGCAGTCCCGGCGTAACTTCGCCGTCGTCGACAAAAGCAACGTGTTTCAGATGGAGTTACCCTCCGCGACCATAATCGAGCACTCGAACCGGCGGGAGGAAAATGCACTGACCGCCCGGCTGTTTCCCACGCTGGACTATTTCGTCGCGCCGGCTCACGAACGCTCGAACTGGGCGGTGGGACTCGGGCTTCCAATGTTCATCGTGGAACCGTGTATCGGGCCGTACGCTCCGTTGAATCGCGACGAACTTCTGCGGCTGGGGGTCGCTGCCGTGATCGGAGGATCCGAAGCCGCTAAGACATTCGGTTCCCGGGTCAATGATCTGCGAGCATCAGGGCAACTGGAGACGATGGCGGCAGCCTGTTGGCGAGCTTTCCCGATTGACGGCTTCGACCGGATCGCGACTTTTCTGATCGATCGGTTTTCCGCCTGATAACCAAAAAATCGCTGGCGGCAGGTCGGGGCGTACTTTATTGTGGCAGATTATGTCGCACGTAGCGAGGCTGCGGACGTACCTGGCTCAGTTTGACCGTGGGCTGTGGATTCTCTCTTTGGGCTGGCTGATCGCCTCGCTCGGCTTCGCGGCGTCGATTCCATTCATCTCCATCTACTTCCACAACCGCCTCGGGATGTCGACCACCCAGATTGGTACTTTCTTCGCCGTCATGGCCATCGTCCGCGCGAGCTTCCAGGCCGCGGGCGGCGAGATCTCGGACCGCATCGGCCGCCGCCCGTTGCTGATCCAGATGCCGTTCTATCGGATCATCACCTTTGTCGCGCTGGCGCTGGCCGTGCAGTTCGAATGGGGCTTCTGGCCGATCGCCGTGATCTTGCTCTGTAATTTCATGACCGGGTCGATGTTCCTCACGGCGGTTATGGCGAGCGTTTCGGACATCGTCCCGTCCGACAAGCGGCTCGACGGGTACGCCATCAGCCGGTCGGCCGGCAACGCGGGCTGGGCAATCGGCCCGGCGATCGGCGGCTATCTCGCGGCGTCGTCCTATGCCGAGTTGTTCTACTTCTCGGCGGCAGTCACGCTTGTCGGTGGGCTTGTCTTTCTGAAGTACCTTCGCATTCCCGAGTCCGTCGCTCCGCGCGATCGCTTCCGGTTCGCCGATCTGGTGGCGCTGCGCAAAGATCCGTCGTTTGCCTGGCATGCCGCGCTGACGCTCTGCCTCTATCTTGTCGTGGCTCAGCTGGTGATGCCGTTGTCGGTGTACGCGGTCAGCATGGTCGGCCTTCACGAGTCAGACCTCGGACACCTGCTTGCGCTGAACGGGACGATGGTGGTGCTTTTGCAGTTGCCGGTGACGCGCCTGACGGACCGGTACCGACTCACGACCCTCCTGTCGATCGGGGCCGCATTGTATTTCGCGGGTTATGCCCTGATGGGCACGCTGGTCGGATTCTGGTGGTTTATGGGCCTGATTTTCGTCGTTACGATCGGCGAGCTGCTGATCTCACCGCCCACGATGACACTGACGTCGCGTCTCGCCCCCGAAGGTCGGACCGGTCGGTACATGGGCGTCTACGGATTCTTCGTTACGCTGGGGTGGTCGCTGGGACCGCTGTACGGTGGTGCGATCCTCGATGGATTCCAGCACGACTGGATACACGCGTGGTGGGTGATATCGTCACTGGCACTGGTGGCGGCGTTCGGATTCTGGTGGCTGGGCCGGCGGTTGCCGGCTCATGTCAACGAAGCCCAGGCGTCACTTAACAATCACTAGCTTACCCATCTGCGTACGATCCGCGGACTCCACCACCCAATAGTATATCGCTGAGACCACCGCCTGGGTATTGCGTGTGATCAAATCCCAGGTCGCATGCATCGACTCCGGACCTCCACCGGGGTAATTATGCGCAATCTCCCGAACCAGGTCTCCGTCCAGAGAGAAAATCGAAATGTTGCACACGCGCGGCAGATTCGCGAAATGGATCAACCGTGCCCGTTCCGGAGCCCGGCTGCGGTCACGGTTTTCGAACCCCAACCGCGAATACTCGCCGTCACCGACATACGGGTTGGGGTAGACGTATACGTCGAGACCGTACCTCTCAACGGTGTCGGCGGGCGTCTGTGGGTATTCACGGATCATGTTGTTGGTGGGATTGGTTTCGAGAGCCGGCAGGCCCGAAGCGGGGGAACCGTAATCGAACGCCGTTACCGCCACGTGATAAGGGATGGTCGGAAGGAGGTTCTCTATCACGTATTCGTATTCGTAGTACTTTGGAAGCGGATCACCGTAATCGAGTGTGACGTCGTCGTCGGTCCATGACGAGGTGTCGGTGTCCGGGGGAGGGGCATCGGGATAGACCTTTCGAATGCCGTCGGGGCGGGTGAGGTCGGACTGGTTGTAGTCCTGCCGGGTGAAGGAGTAGTACTCGCCTTCCCAGGCAAAGGGCCGTGCCTGCGTGTATGCCAGCGGGTCGAACGAGGGGTCATCGAACATCAGTCTTAGCGAGTCGATCGTAAACGGCACTTCATCGAGCACCCAGCCGGGTCTGCCGTCGGGCAGTTCACCGTACCGGTAGCGATTGTAGTCCTCGCGGTCGTAAGACTGGAGCAGCGTGAAACTGGTGAGCCGATCATCGAGGCCGACATAGACGCGATAACCTTCGAAGTCGATTTCACCGAGGAATACGTCCTTTGTCGTTTCGGATCGGTAGCCATTCCATCGGATCGTGAGTCTACCGCTTTCCGGGACCACACGCAGGCGCGGCGCGGGGGGTGGACCGGCCCCCGCGAAGTCCGGTACACCATCACCCTCATAGTAACTGGTGTCAGCCCGGGTGTATCGGTAAATCGTGTCAACGACCGGGTTGCCGCCCACGAACGTGGTATCGATATGATCGATCAGTGAGTCGAACGCACAGACCCGGAATTTACCTGCGTACCCGTCGCCGTCGGTATCACGGCCAGGGTTGTCGTACACCCACGACGCCCAGCGCGAGTTCAAGGCGAGGCTCGAAAAGTCCAGTGCCTCATAGAAGAACTGAGGGAAATCGGGATCAAACAGCCGTTCAAAGTCCTGGGGCTGGCGATGCAGGTTTTCACCCGCAACCCAGGCGAGAGAAATGGGCAGAGTCTGCCCGGGGTCTATAGTGAAGGGCCCGAAAGACAGCAGGTATCGCGTGTCGTATCCCCGTGCGTAGTCTTCGGCTTCCGGAGGAGGGGGGCGATACCCCTCGCCCTCGTGGTTCGTGGCCGTGGTGATCAGGTCGTAATCGAACTCCCGGTGGCTGAGCACGTAATACTTGTTGACGTCTCCCTCGGGTGTGCCAAGTCGGGAGGTGCCAAAATCGAAGTACGGATCACCCGGCGCGCTCAGCATCCGCGGGCCGAAGTCACGGCTGGGATCCGAGTAGTTGATGATCCACCAGTTGTAGGAATAGTCGAGCGAGTCCGACGGCGTTCTTACGACCCGCGCTCCGACAACGCCTCGCGGCGAGCGGTAGTCCCAGCTGGCGCCGTCGGGGTCGCCGTCGTTGTCAGCGGTGTATGCGACATTCACCGTATCGAGGAAACCGCAGCCTTCCGGAGCGGGGTGATCGCGCAGAAACCCGACGATATCGTCGTTCCACCCCTCGGGGCCGTTGCGCGAGACATGCCACACGTCACCGTCTATCCAGATCCCCATATAAACGCGATTGAGCCGTTGCTGACCGATATTGCGAATCTGGTAGTCGAACAGGATGAAGTCGTCAGCGTACTCATAGCTCCACGCCATGGACCGCTGCGTGACTTCAATCCCGAGCGGCCGGTGCGCGATGTTGGTAAGGGGATCGGCGGAAACCAGCGATGGGTCAGTTACCGTATCGGTATACCGGCACAAGATGTCTTCTTCGGAGTACGCGTTGGGATCGTAAAACTGGCTGTTGACGTCTATGGATTTGTAGTCGAACTCTCCGAAGGGGGGAGGATCGGGCCAGAATTCCTGCGTGACATAGAAGTCTTCAGTTCCCACCGAAACGAGCGTGTCCCGCCCCACGACGGCTCCGATCCAGAACGCACCCACCCAAAGATAGACATGATCGCTGTTTTTTGGATACACGCAGGAGGGGATCCGTTGACCTGTGAAGGGATCAGGGATATCCTGTCCGTAGGTACCGAAGGTGCCGTTGTTGGCAATCGCCAGCTGGATATTGCCCCTGTTGTGCGCCGTGTAGAGCACGACGGGTCGGGCAGTCGCGGCGTGTTCGAGATGTCGACTGATGGCTTCCTCACGCGAGAGTGGCGTATTCGACCGGGCCACAAGGTCGAGAGGAAGGCCGCACAGCAGGACTGATACGGCCAGAAAACTCGCGATCGTACATGGAGTACGACGTGACGGATATGATATAGTGCGCGCCATAGTGACCTTACCGAAAAGGCCGCCGATCAGATCGAGCTGTCGGCGGCCTTTCGATATTAGACACTCAGTGTGCTTACATGATGATGACGAGTTTGCCGATCTGAGTTTCGCCGTTGGGAACTTCGACCGTCCAGTAGTAGATGCCGGAAACCACCATCTGGGTGTTTCGGGTGATCATGTCCCACTCCTCATGCACGGCATTGGGATCACCCGGATCCATGTCGTGATCGATCTGGCGCACCAGATCGCCGTCCAGGGTGAAAATCTTGATCGTACATTTGGGCGGCAAGTTGGCGAAGTGTATCCGCCGCTCACGGTCCGGGATCGGCGTCGAGAAGCGACTGAACCGCCCCTCAAATCCTTCCGTCAGGTATTCGCCGTCAGCCCGGTAGGGGTTCGGCCACACATACACTTTCGCCCCCGCCTCCTGCACCCGCTGCACCGACTCCAGCGCATAGGTGTTTCTGGCGTTCACCGTCTTCGACGTCTCCAGCGCCGGCAGACCCGAGGCCGGGGACCCGTAGTCCGACGAGGTCACGTTCACATACCACGGCACCGTGGGCAGCAGATTGTCGATCGTAATCTCGTACTCGTAGTACTTGAAATACCCGTCCTCCGTCAGCAGAAACGCCAGACTGTCCGGCACCGAGTCCGGGCTGCTGATCCCGTAGTCGCCCGGGAACAGCTCTTCCCAGTTGTCGTATGCCTTCCGGATCGGTGTGTCCACCCCGAAGCGCGACCGGTTGAACCCCTGAGCCTCAAAGGCAAAGGCCGAATCGGCCGCTCCCCGGTACGGATTGGTCCGGGTGTAAACGGCCGGATCCCAGTCGGGATCGCCACCGCCGTAGATCGTCTGCAGCGAGTCCAGGGTATAGGGCACGTCGATCAGCTTGAACTCACGGGAAGTGTAATCGTAGACCAGCTTGTTGTAGTTCTCCCGGTCGTAGGAAGCCACCAGGGTGTAACTGGGCTCCCGGTCGTCGCGGGCGATGTAAACCTTGTAGCCCTCGAAATCCAGATCACGTGAGAAGACGTCGCGGGTGGTTTCGGATCGGCGGCCGTTGAACCGGACCGTGATGCTGCCGACCTGCGGGATCAGCCAGAGATCGGGTGCGGGAGGCGGAGAAGCGCCCCGGAAATCAGGCACGCCGTCGCCGGCATAGTAGGCCGTATCGCAGCCGTTCTGGTAAACGACGTTGGTGTCGATGTCGATGATCACGCCGTTGGTATCCCGGATGGTGTCGATATCGATGCCGATCGAGTCACCGCACACTTCGAGGAACTTGCCCGCATAGCCGTCGGTGTCGGTATCGACGCCGGGGTTGTCGTATACCCAGGAGGCCCAGCGGGAGTTGGTCGCGAGGTTATCGAAGTTGAGGTTCTCGTAATAGATCTCGGGATTATAGGCGTCACCCAGGTTGCGGATAGCATTCTGTGCATCCTGGTGGAAGGCGTCGCCTGCAACGTACGCGAAGGACACGGGTAACGTTTGACCGGGATCGATCGTAAACGGTCCGAACGACAGCAGGTAGCGGGTATCGTAACCGTTGGCGAACTCCTGTGCGAGGGCGACCGGTGGAGTGAGCCAGACCGGATCATTCGGAGGTATCCGGCCGGTGAAGATCTGATCGTAATCAAACTCACGGTTGCGAAGCACGTGGTATTTGTTGATGTCGCCTTCCGGCGTACCCGTTCCGCCGGTCGTGTAATTGCGGTACGTTTGGATCGCCTGAGGGCCGAAGTCCTGAGTCGGATCGCCGTTGCCGATCCACCAGTTGAATGACACGTCGAGCTCCTCGGCAGGCGTACGAACAATGCGGGTAGCTGTCACTGCCGGCACTGCCACCTGACCGAGATCATTGAGGTCGCCTGTGACGTCCGCGATCCATGCGATGTTGACCGTATCGATATACTCGACGTCGACGTTGCCGACACGAAGCGTCTCAAGACTGGTCTCGCGGAAACCGCAGATGTCGTCGGCAAACTCACCGCCGGCGCCAAAGTCACCGGGGGTGGTGCTGAGCTGATCGCCGCCCGGACCAACGTCAGCGTCAACGTACATTCCCATGTAGACTTTCGTCAGTCGTTGTACGCCGATGTTCCTGATCGAGTAATCAAACAGCACGAAATCATCGGCGTAGGGGTACGACCATGCGTAGGACCGCTGCGTAACTTCAATATTCAGCGGAATGTGGGGGCGACCGAAAAAATCGTTGTCAAGTCCGGATACGCCGGAGGTATAGGTGTCAGTGTACACGGCGATGAAGTCCTGTTCGGAGATAGCGCCCTCGTAATCCGGGGACTCAGGATCAATAATAGAACGCCGAATCATGTTACCGAACGGGGATTCATCGGGAAACATTTCGTTTGTCGTCTGCCAGCCGTCGGCGCCGACCGACACGAGCGTATCACGGCCGACGACAGCACCGATCCAGAACGCCCCCGAGAAGGAGTAGACGGTACCGGAGCGTTTTGGATACTCGCAGGCTGAAACGCGCGCTCCGGTGAAGCAGTCGGATTCCGTAATCAACGCGTCGCCTTCCGCAGCGAATATGCCATAGTTTGTCACGGAGAGAACGAGGCGGCCGACATTGTGATTGGTAGCGCAATAAGCGGGTGCGGCAAGTGAAATGTAAGGGTCATCGTTGGAGGGACCGTTCTCAACCAGCTTGGTCCGAGCCATTAGCGAGGCCGGCAATAGAACGACCAACACAAGAAGCCAGAACGTCGTTACCCGATTTCTCACTGTATCTTCCTTCTATCTCTATGGACTAGTAACTTTTCCCAAACCTAAAGCACGAAATATGCGGGTTACCGTTGTCCCTGTCAAGGCACAAATGCCTCAACGGATTAGCTCCACCGACGGGGGCCAATCTGTTGGCGCGCACATGGTTCTGTCACCCGAAAACCAGCGTCTACCATCGCGCCCGTCGGGCATACCTGTACTGTCTCATTCGATAGATTATAGACTGTGCTGCGGGGCGAATTGTCTAATGCGAAATGGTCTCCTTCTTGTGTCTCAGGATTCCCGCGGGGGAACTTGTTCAACCAGACAAGACGCCGTAGCACAGGGAGATAGGGAGGAAGGCGGGTGCGGCTGACGGCATTAAGCCGGCAGCCGCACGCACTGCGCAGACTTTACATGATGATGACGAGTTTGCCGATCTGAGTTTCGCCGTTGGGAACTTCGACCGTCCAGTAGTAGATGCCGGAAACCACCATCTGGGTGTTTCGGGTGATCATGTCCCACTCCTCATGCACGGCATTGGGATCACCCGGATCCATGTCGTGATCGATCTGGCGCACCAGATCGCCGTCCAGGGTGAAAATCTTGATCGTACATTTGGGCGGCAAGTTGGCGAAGTGTATCCGCCGCTCACGGTCCGGGATCGGCGTCGAGAAGCGACTGAACCGCCCCTCAAATCCTTCCGTCAGGTATTCGCCGTCAGCCCGGTAGGGGTTCGGCCACACATACACTTTCGCCCCCGCCTCCTGCACCCGCTGCACCGACTCCAGCGCATAGGTGTTTCTGGCGTTCACCGTCTTCGACGTCTCCAGCGCCGGCAGACCCGAGGCCGGGGACCCGTAGTCCGACGAGGTCACGTTCACATACCACGGCACCGTGGGCAGCAGATTGTCGATCGTAATCTCGTACTCGTAGTACTTGAAATACCCGTCCTCCGTCAGCAGAAACGCCAGACTGTCCGGCACCGAGTCCGGGCTGCTGATCCCGTAGTCGCCCGGGAACAGCTCTTCCCAGTTGTCGTATGCCTTCCGGATCGGTGTGTCCACCCCGAAGCGCGACCGGTTGAACCCCTGAGCCTCAAAGGCAAAGGCCGAATCGGCCGCTCCCCGGTACGGATTGGTCCGGGTGTAAACGGCCGGATCCCAGTCGGGATCGCCACCGCCGTAGATCGTCTGCAGCGAGTCCAGGGTATAGGGCACGTCGATCAGCTTGAACTCACGGGAAGTGTAATCGTAGACCAGCTTGTTGTAGTTCTCCCGGTCGTAGGAAGCCACCAGGGTGTAACTGGGCTCCCGGTCGTCGCGGGCGATGTAAACCTTGTAGCCCTCGAAATCCAGATCACGTGAGAAGACGTCGCGGGTGGTTTCGGATCGGCGGCCGTTGAACCGGACCGTGATGCTGCCGACCTGCGGGATCAGCCAGAGATCGGGTGCGGGAGGCGGAGAAGCGCCCCGGAAATCAGGCACGCCGTCGCCGGCATAGTAGGCCGTATCGCAGCCGTTCTGGTAAACGACGTTGGTGTCGATGTCGATGATCACGCCGTTGGTATCCCGGATGGTGTCGATATCGATGCCGATCGAGTCACCGCACACTTCGAGGAACTTGCCCGCATAGCCGTCGGTGTCGGTATCGACGCCGGGGTTGTCGTATACCCAGGAGGCCCAGCGGGAGTTGGTCGCGAGGTTATCGAAGTTGAGGTTCTCGTAATAGATCTCGGGATTATAGGCGTCACCCAGGTTGCGGATAGCATTCTGTGCATCCTGGTGGAAGGCGTCGCCTGCAACGTACGCGAAGGACACGGGTAACGTTTGACCGGGATCGATCGTAAACGGTCCGAACGACAGCAGGTAGCGGGTATCGTAACCGTTGGCGAACTCCTGTGCGAGGGCGACCGGTGGAGTGAGCCAGACCGGATCATTCGGAGGTATCCGGCCGGTGAAGATCTGATCGTAATCAAACTCACGGTTGCGAAGCACGTGGTATTTGTTGATGTCGCCTTCCGGCGTACCCGTTCCGCCGGTCGTGTAGTTGCGGTACGTATGGATCGCCTGAGGGCCGAAGTCCTGGGTGGCATCGCCGCTTCCGATCCACCAGTTGAATGACACGTCAAGTTCCTCGGCAGGCGTTCTGACGATTCGCGTCGCAGTCACGCCGGGTACCGGAACCTGACCGAGGTCGTCAAGATCGCCGCTGACGTCGGCAATCCACGCGATATTGACGGTGTCCACGTATTCAACGGGGACACTTCCAACCAGAAGGGTTTCGACATTGGTTTCGCGGAAGCCGCAGATGTCGTCCTGAAATTCGAGTGCGCCCGGCGACAGGTCTCCTTCGACGTCATCGACCTGTCCTGCCGGTCCGACGTCCGCATCGACATAAACGCCCATGTACACCTTCGTAAGCCGTTCACTGCCGATATTCCTGATCGAGTAGTCGAACAAGACGAAGTCATCGGCGTAGGGATACGACCATGCATAGGACCGCTGCGTGACCTCGATAAACAGGGGGATATGGGGCCTGCCAAAGAAGTCATTCGCGAGTCCGGAGACACCGGAGGTATAGGTGTCCGTATATACGGCGATGAAGTCCTGTTCGGAGATAGCGCCCTCGTACTCCGTTGCGAGCGGGTCGAGGATCGAACGACGGATCATGTCGCCGAACGGGGATTCATCGGGGAACATTTCTCGCGTGCGCTGCCAGCCGTCGGCACCGACCGACACAAGTGTGTCACGGCCGACGACAGCGCCGATCCAGAACGCCCCGGAATAAGAATACTGCGAGCCCGACCGTTTGGGATATTCACACGCGAGTACAGCGGACCCGGTGAAGCAGTCAGCGGTGGTGATGAGGGCGTCTTCTTCCGCAGCGAACACGCCGTAGTTCGTTACCGACAGAACGAGGCGACCGACACTGTGGTTGGTGGCGCAGTATGCGGGCGCCGCCATAACAATGTACGGATCATCGTGCGGGTAACCTCCTTCAATCAACTTCGTGCGCCCCAGTGAATTGCTCGATGCGAATGCCACCAGAGCGACAACACTGATAAATCCTAACCATTTTGACACGCTGCCCTCCCGGACAGAATTGCATGACCATACTGCAATCCGACCGAGCGAGAGCGTGCCCGCCGACATCCGCCGCTGGTCGGATACCTTACTTTCAACTTCCAAGCGATCGGGGCGCTGGGCGCCCCGAGTATCACCCACTTACCACATAGACCAGTTGCAGTCACGACCCGTGCAACGTTAAATCATCACATAATGATGACGATTTTGCCGATCTGAGTGCGGCCGTTCGGTTCTTCCACCGTGAAATAATATATGCCCGACACTACCATCTGGGTATTTCGGGTAATCAGGTCCCACTCATCGTGCATGGCGTTAGGATCGGACGGATCCATATCGTGTTCGAACTGCCGGACGAGGTCGCCGTCGAGTGTGAAGATACTGATCGTGCATTTCGGCGGCAGATTGGCGAAGTGAATCCGGCGTTCGCGATCAGGAATCGGCTGTGCGTACGGACTGAAGCGACCTTCGAAGCCCGTTTCGAGATATCCGGCATCCGCCCGATATGGATTCGGCCACACGTATACATCAAGCTCACCCGCCGTGCCGTTAGCCGAAGTCTCCAGCGCGTAGGCGTTTCTGGAATTGACGGTCTTTGACGTCTCGAGGGAAGGGAGACCTGACGCGGGTGATCCGTAATCCGCTGCGGTTACGTTTACGTAGTACGGCACGGTCGGTAGCAAATCATCGACAATAAACTCATACTCGTAGTACTTGAAGTAGCCGTCGTCGGTCAGCAGGAAACTCAGACTGTCGGGTACGGAATCGGGGACACTTATGCCATACGCGGCAGGGTCGAGATCCTCCCAGTCGTCATAAACCTTTCTGATGGGCGTGGTCACGCCGAACACCGACTGGTTGTATCCCTGCGCCTCAAAGGCGAAGGCGGAGTCGATGCCGAGGAAGTATGGCCGGGTGCGGGTGAAGGCGAGCGGATCCCAGTTTGGGTCACCCGCAGCGTACAACGTGCGCAGCGAGTCAAGCGTGAACGGTGAGTCAAACAGCTTGTATTCGTTGGCGGACGACTGATAAACGAATTTGTTGTAATTCTCGCGATCATAGGCGGCGAGCAGCATGTAGCTGGGTTCACGATCATCGCGGGCGAGGTACACCCGGTACCCTTCGAAATCGAGTTCACGGGAGAAGACGTCACGTGTCGTTTCCGACCGGCGACCGTTAAACCGGACGCGAATCCGGCCCAACTCCGGGATGAGCCAAACGTCAGGCGCGGGAGGCGGGGAGGCGCCCCTGAAGTCGGGCACCCCGTCGCCCTCGTAGTAGGCCGTGTCACACTGCGTGCCGACCACGCCGACCGTGTCGATCAGGGTGTCGCCACCGACCACTGATGTGTCGATGCTGTACCCGGTGGTGTCATCGCAGACGACCAGGAACTTGCCCAGATACCCATCCGTGTCCGTGTCGACTCCGGGATTATCGTACACCCAGGACGCCCAGCGGGAATTGGTCGACAATTCATCGAAATTGAGGTTGGCGTAATATATCTCGGGGTTGTAGGAGTCACCGAGGTTGACGTTGGCGTTGTTCGGCAAGACGTGAAAATTGTCTCCGGCCACATAAGCGAACGAAATCGGCAGAGTCTGCCCGGGGTCGATCGTGAATGGTCCGAACGAGAGGAGAAATCTCGTGTCATAGCCGTTTGCAAATTCCTGCGCCAGATCGACGGGGGGGACCAGCCAGGTCGGGTCGTTTGGACCGACGCGCCCGGTGAAAACCTGGTCGTAATCGAATTCGCGGTTCCTGAGGACATAGTACTTGTTTACGTCGCCCTCAGGCGTTCCCGTGCCGCCGGTCGTAAAGTTGCGATAGGTGGCGATGGCCTGGGGGCCGAAGTCCTGAGTCGCATCGCCCTGGCTGATCCACCAGTTGAAGGAAACATCGAGTTCTTCGGCCGGGGTGCGGACTATACGGCAGGACGTGACAGCGGGCAGCGGGGTTTGCCCGATGTCGTTAAGGTCGCCGCTGACATCGGCGATCCATGCGGTGTTGACCGTGTCGATATAGGGAACGTCGGTATTGCCGACGCGAAGGGTCTCAACGCTAGTTTCAAGGAATCCGCAGATGTCATCCTGGAATTCTGCTCCTGCGCCGAGATCGCCCGGCGTGGCATCGGCCAATCCGCCGCCGGGCGCGCAGTCCGCATCCACATAAATCCCCATGTACACTCGGGACAGCCGCTCGAAGCCGATATTGCGGAGCGAGTAGTCAAACAGCACGAAATCATCGGCGTACGGGTACGACCACGCGTAGGAGCGCTGGGTGACTTCGACATGGAGCGGGATGTGGGGACGTCCGAAAAAATCGTTGGACAGGCCAGCGACGCCCGAAGTGTACGTATCGGTGTATACGGCGATGAAATCCTGCTCGGAAACGGCACCCTCAAACTCGGCCGCTTCCGGGTCGATGATGGATCTCTTGCGCATATCGCCGAACGGAGACTGATCGGGAAACATCTCATGCGCGTTTTGCCACCCGTCGGCACCGACCGACACAAGAGTATCTCGTCCGACCACCGCTCCGATCCAGAAGGCGCCGGAGAATGCGTACTGGGTTCCGGACCGTTTGGGATACTCGCAGGCGAGAACCCGGTTGCCGGTAAAACAGTCGGCCGTCGTTATGAGAGCGTCATCTTCGGCCGCAAATACACCGTAGTTGGTGACAGAGAGGACCAGCTTACCTACCGTATGATTTGTCGCGCAATACGCCGGCGCGGCGGTTGCAGCGTAGGGATTGTCGTGGTTGTTGTCGGCGGGTCGCATGGTGCGCGCCGTCGCTTCCGCGGACAGGCCTATAACGAGCGCTGCCAGCAAGCCGAAAGACAATCGCGGCATGAGGTTGATTTCCTTCCGAGACTTAAGCCGAACCGGCATTCCACATCTGCCGACAGCTTCAAGATTCAGTATTCCGGGAGTTCTGTCAAGCGGCAATCGGGACGGAGCAGATCAATGGGTAAGCTGATTCCCGCCGAGGAACAGGTAATTCACGAGCTGGATCAGATCGGACAGATCGGTACCGCCGCTGGAGTCGGGATCACAGTAACCAAAATACACGCAACCCCCGCTTGTCTGGCCGAGGAACAGGAAATTGACAAGGCAGATCAGGTCGGACAGGTCAACAGAATTGTCGGCCGTGATATCACACTGCAGGGTTGGAATGAGGCTCACAGAACCGCCGATTGATACGACCACCGTGGTGTCAATCTGGCCGACCAGGCTGCTGTCATAGGCGATTGAATCGTACGGACTGATGGAGGGATCGACCTCGAACCACAGCGTGCAGCTGTCACCGAGCCAGTTTTGGCATGCCAGGTAGCTGGTGTCTACGATTGTGTCGGTTACCACGCCAATCAGTTGACCGCCAGTTGTAGAGAACTCCTGACGGCCGAACATCGTAATCGGGGCAATCAGTGGCAGGGAGGTATCGGGATTCGGGGGTGTATTCAGGGGAACGCGAACGACAATTCCTCCCGATTGCGGAGGTATAGCCGGAGGTCGGTTCTGGTCGGGGAAGAAATCGGCCGCTGCGGCCAGTCGCCAGAACACGCCGTTACTCAGCGAGTCTACCACCACGCAGTATTCCCATCCGGAGACGAGGGTGCCGACGGTGTCAAATGCGACACCACTGAAGTTGAACGTAACGAGGTCAGGTCGCTCTGATTTCAACTGCAGTCCGACGCCGGCTATGCTGTCTTCGAAATTGTACAGGCGTAAGGACAGGTAGTTATTCCGGCTTCCGGCGACGAAGCTCGTGTCGCCGACCGAAACGACCACTCGCGGAACCTGGGAGAATACGGTGGCAGTACTGCAGAGAAGCAGGACCGCGGAGTAAATCGCGGTGGGGACAAACCTGAACGCAGGCCGCATACGGCACCTTCCCGTGGTCAGTAATAGACGAACCCGTGCTTGAATACGCACGTGTCGTCAACACCTGGATCTGTTACCGTTAGCGAAGTCTCGATAAGTACCCTTTGCGGCTGCATTTCAAGATACTACATTTCCCGCCGGGGTCAATATCAATAAATAACCGGCCCCGCCGTCAGGCGGAGCCGGTTTGGATTCTTCGGACTGAGACTATCGCTTACATGGTCGGCTTAGTGAAGAGATCCGGGGAGACATCGGCATTCACCGTCATCTCCTGAATCTCCACGACGGCCATTTTCTGACCATCCATCATCCTGACGACCCTGCCGGGCAGTTTGATGCCGCCGGCCTCGGTCATCGTTTCAAATGTCTCGGTGATCGTTCCTTCCCCGCCCATCATTCCGGAGCCCCAATAGCTGCGACCGGCGACAGCTGTTGTCTGGGGGTCTATCGCCAGACGGCAGATGGGCTCACCCTGCATGTCGACCAGGGTAATCCATTCGACCGCTTTCTGGTCGAGCTGACCGGGACCTTCGTACACGGCCTGGAAGTATGGATCGGCTTTCAGATGAGAGAAGATCATGACGAGATCCCTCAGCTGATCCTCTTTCTCTTTGAGGATGTCCTCTTCGGTTTTGTCGCCGAGTTGGCCAGGGGCGATCGTCTTCCAACCCTTGGATCCGTCCCGAACGTCATACATCTTCTGGCCCATCATCGTGGCGACCGTGTATGATTTGTCGGGGAGAATGTCCGTGGACTCGATCGGAAAGGGGAAGTCACCCTGCGGCGTCGATATCACGACCTGAGCTTTGACGGACATCGTCTTCACCGCTGCAAACGCACTGGTGCCGCCGTGCGCAGCAGCGGCTTTCTCCAGGAGTTCGGCGCCTCTGGCCAGGTTTTCGGGGGTGATCGCGAGTTCCTTCTTTTCCTCGCCGGATGGGATCGTTATGTCGATTTCGGTAACCGGTCCCATGTTGAGGTCCTCGAGCGGGACTTCAAAATCGGCCTGATTTCCGACCACGAGCACCCGGAGTTTTTCGGGGTGCAGATTGCGCTTGGCGGCTTCAACCACCGCTTCGGCGGTCACCTGTTCGACCTTTTCTTTCTCCTGAACGAGGAAGTCTTCGGGGAGATTGTAGAAGTCATAATTCATGAGGCGGTTGACTACCTCGGCGCGATTATCGAAGTTGAAAACAAACGAATTGAGGTAGCCGTCCTTGCCCATGCGCATCTCGTCAGGAGTCGGCGGGTTCGTCTGCATTCCCTCGACCTGCTTGACGATTTCTCGGACCGCCTTGCCGGTGGTCTCGGACTTGGTCGACGCAAAGGCGACGAAAACGCCCGGGTACGAGATGTTTGCCGTATACGAGCCAAAGGTGGCGTAGGCGAGACCTTCTTTCGAGCGCACGTTGTTGAACATGCGACTGCCGAAGCTGCCGCCGAAGATGGCATTCATCACGATACGGTCGGCGTAGTCGGGGTCGGTGACCTTACCGCCGAGGTGTCCGACGAGGACGTTGCTCTGGTTGACGTCGGACTTTTCAGCGTAATAGACGTGCTGGTCGTATTCGTATGTGACTTCGGGCGGCGGCGGGACGGTGACATTGCCCTTTTCCCAGTCACCGAACCAGGTTTTTATTTTCTCTACGATCTCGGCTTTGTCGAAATCACCCCAGACGGCAATCTGGATATTCTCCGGGTGGAACCACTGCTGGTGGAAGGCCACCATATCCTCGCGATTCACGGCGTTGACAGTCATATATTCCGGGTGTCGGGCGTACACGGACTCCGGACCGTAAACCACTTTGCGGAATTCCCGCATTGCGATGGTCATGGGGTCATCGTTACGGCGGGAGATATTGGACCGCTGTCCGACTTTCGCCAGTTCTACTCTGTCTGCGTCAAAGGTCGGATTGCGCAGAATCTGGGCGAGGACTTCGAGCCCCAGATCAGTGTACTCGGAGAGGACATTGACGGAGGCGTTGCCGGAAAGGTTGTCGATCGACGTTTCCACGGATCCGCCGATGCCTTCGAGCATTTCGTCGATTTCATCGCCGGTCCACTTCGCCGTACCGCCGGTGCGGAGCACCTCACCGACCATCGATGCCATGCCGACCTTGTCGGCAGGTTCGAGATAGCCGCCGACATTGATCCGCACAGAGGCGCGGAAGACCGGCAGCATATGATCTTCAAGGACGTAGAGGCGCATGCCGTTGGGCAGGGTCACCTTGTCGACTTCCGGTACCACCAGCGGGTTGAGCTTGGGATACTTCAGCTTGTCGACGTCCTGAGCCTGCAGTGCGGCCCCGAGCAGAAGCGCCGCGACCGCAATGATCAATACAGAAGCTATTCGTTTCATTATCACGGCTCCCATCAGCTCTTGGCCGTGTTCATCATGACCACGACCCGGTTCTCTTCAGTCAAGTACTGGTTTGCGACGCGCTGAATGTCCTCAGCCGTCACGGCATTGATCTTGTCGAGTTGCCGGAACATCTCACGCCAGTCGCCGTAATACTGCTGCGCCTGGCACAACTGCATTGCGAAGCCGTTGTTGGAGGCGATGCTGTTGATGAAGGACGATTTGGCGCGGGCGCGCATCTTCTCGAGATCTGCCGGGGTCACCAGTTCTGACTTGGTCTTTTCGACAGCCGCGAAAATTTCCTGTTCGCATTCGAAATTGTCATGTCCCTGCGAGGGCATGGCGAACATGAGGCACATGGTTGCGTATTTGTCGCCCGGAAATCCGGAGAACGCCCCGATCTGAATGGCGATTTTCTTCTCCTTGACCATGGTTTCATACAGCACGGAAGTGCGACCCTGACCAAGATATTCCATGAGCATGTCAACCGCTGTGCGGTCCGGGTGCGTGATCTCCGGGATGTGCCATCCGGCCAAATAGACCGGCTGCGCCGGGTCTTCCATCACCATTCGGCGCTCGCCGATCTGCTCGGGTTCTACGGTGGCGATGCGTTCGGGGGCCGGGCGATAAGCGATACGGCCCCAGTACTTCTCGGCAAGTTTGATGACATCGTTGGGAACCACGTCGCCCACGACAGCGACTGTCAGGTTGGACGGCCCGTAGTACTTTTCGAAGAAGGCCTTTGCTTCCACGCGAGAGTAATTCATGATGTCGCTCATATGGCCGACACCCGGCACACCGTAGGGGTGAGCCTTGAAGGCCAGGCACAGGAATTCCTCGATCGCCTTGCCGATGGGGTTGGACTCGGTGCGCATCCGGCGTTCTTCGGCGACCACGTCGCGTTCCTTGTACATTTCGCGAAGGACCGGGTTGAGGAAGCGTTCTGATTCGAGCGCCATCCACAGTTCCACTTTGTTCGAAGGCAGGCTGAAGAAATAGGCGGTTTGGTCGTTGGATGTAAAGGCATTCAGCCCGACCCCGCCTTCGCGGTCAATCACGTTTCCGAATTCGTTGGGAATTACGAGTTCATAGGACGCCTCGCGGGCAGCGTTATACGCCTCCTCCAGCTCGGCCAGCCGGGTGGAATCGGCCAGACGACCTTTGTTGCGCTCGGCGCGTAACAGCATGAAAAGAGAATCCTCGACCGCAATAGCTTTCATTTCGGCCTTGATATCCCTGGTCCCCAGGGTTGTGGTTCCCTTGAAGGCCATATGCTCGAACATGTGGGCGAGGCCCGTGTAGCCCTTGGGGTCGTCAGCCGACCCGACATTTGCCCATGTGACAAAAGACGCGACCGGCGCCTCGTGGCGGGGCACGATCAGGATTTTCAACCCGTTGTCAAGCGTGTGTTCGACCACCTGGTTTTCAACCTCGGTGAACTCAAACGCGGTCGCCGACGGCGCTGCCGTCAGAGCAAGGGCAAACGCGGCTACCAACAGCCCGATTGCTTTCCGTTTCATTAGTTCCTCCATGCCTTTACTTGGTGTAGTGGTGGTATGTAGTTTCTGCGAATAAACCAGTCATTGGCGTAAGCGTCAAGCAGATAATCGGATAGGAGATTATGGACCAACCCGGGATCGCCCCCGCCACAGCCGTCAGCTTTTTACGATCGCACGATAAACCAATGATAGATCGGCCATTATGTATACGACGAAAGATGGCAGCGGTTGTGAAAAAATCCGGGAAGAGGCGGAACCCCGATTTGGTACTACAGGCAAGCAAGCCTGGCCCATTGAATCTTAAAGGAGGTCGCCATGAACCGCCCACGCTACAAAATCGCCGCCGGTTGCCTGTTGGCAATTCTGCTGGCCGTCGCCATGTCGTCGGCCGTGCGCGCCGGAACCGTTACCGGCCACGTCATCGACCGGAGCACCGGAAGTCCGGTGTCCGGCGCGGTAGTCTATTTATTCCCTCCCGGTGATTCCGTCGTTTCGAACGACCGGGGCGAGTTTACCTTTTCGAAGGTACCGGCGGGTCAATACATGGTTGAAGTATCACATTCAGAGTTCGAGCCCATGATGCTAAGCGGTCAGGAAGTAACGGGCGATCGGATATTGAGCTGCACGATACAATTGACCCGACGAATCGCCCCGCCGGCCGGGGAGGTCGTGGCCCGTCAGGAAATCAAGAAATCAATCGGTCTGCTCGACAGCATGGCGGATGCGATTTCCGGCCGAGAGGCCCCGGCAGTCAGCCAGGGGCTGACGGAGGAGTGGTCAAATGAACCCGGATCGGGCAAGAGCGTCGATCGGCGATCAAAGCCGGTGACGCCTGTGCCGACTCCGCCGAAGTACATTCCGCCTCACGAGTACGAATACGACGAGTATTACGGGCTGCCGCCGTTCGACATGAATTTCCAGAACTACGGCACGAACCGGTTTGTTGAAACCCGCCGTGACCCGTTGTCAACCTTCGCCGCCGACGTCGATGACGCCTCGTACGGCGTGGCCAGGCAGTACCTGCACGATGGGAATCAGCCGCCGCGTGACGCTATCCGTGTGGAGGAGTTCGTAAATCACTTCGACTACGACTACCCGGCCCCTTCGTACAGCAAGTTTCAGGTGATCTCGTCGACCATGATATCGCCCTTCGATGATTCCACGACCATTCTCGCGATCGGCATCAAGGGCCGCGAGATCGACCGCCGGGAGCGTAAGCCGCTCAACCTGACGTTTGTCATCGACGTCTCCGGCTCAATGGGATACGACAACAGGCTGGAGCTGGTGAAGTATGCGCTGCGTGAGCTTGTCGATCAGCTTGGTCGAAACGACCGGATCGGTATCGTCACGTACGGTAGCGGCGCGCGACGAGTACTCGAGCCGGTGAACGCATCGAACAAGCGGGAGATCCTGAGTCGCATTGAAAGCCTCCGCCCCGGAGGTTCGACCAACGCCGAGGCGGGTCTGCGCATGGGGTATGCGATGGCAGAACGCCAGTTCGTTTCCGGGCATAACAACCAGATCATTCTGTGCAGCGACGGTGTCGCCAATGTCGGACTTACCCACGCCGAGGATTTGATGGAGACCATCCAGGACCGGGCCCGGGAGGGCGTATCTTTGCATTCGTTCGGAGTGGGAATGGGCAACTACAATGACGTTCTTCTCGAGAAGCTGGCCAAGCAGGGGAACGGGAAGTACTCGTACATCAACAACCGGGAAGAGGCCTATCGGCTGATGGCTGTGGATTTTGTCAGCACGGTTGAAATACTGGCGCGCGACGTCAAAATCCAGATGCAGTTCGATCATCGGGCCGTTCGATCTTACAGGCTGCTCGGTTATGAAAACCGGGCCGTGGAGGACAATCGCTTCCGCGACAACGAACGTGACGGCGGTGAGATCGGGGCGGGTCACGAAGTCACCGCGGTGTACGAATTGGTCCTGAACGGACGCGGCCGCAAGGGCGCTGTCGGCACGCTCGCGCTGCGCTGGAAGGATGCGGACGGTCGGGAGATTTCCGAGTTGAACCAGCCGATTACCCTGGACAATCGCGCTGGTCGTGAGGAGTGCGCCCCGACTCTTCGTCTGGCGCTGACCGCCGCCAAATTCGCGGAGAAACTCAAAGAGACGCGGTATGTTCGCGATCTCAGTTATGCTGAACTGTACGAGTACGCGTCAGTATTGGCCGAGGAAAACCCGTCCGAACAGACTTTCGAACTGCTCGACCTTATCCAGACTGCCGGGGGCCTGAACTACTACCATACAAAGCGGTAACCCGGTGACGCGAGCGATCTCCAACGGAAAACGGCAGGAGAGAATCTCCTGCCGTTTCCTGTTTCTCCTCTGTCCGTACGCTTACCACCAGCTTATCAGTTTGGGCTTCCTGGTGTGCACGAGATGTTCATTTTTCGGGATGACGCGAGCAGTGAGCCCGAATCTGCCCGACTCGAGACACTCGACTTCGCCCTTATACACGTACGTTCCGGCCCCGGACGGCGAGGCGCCATCCAGACCTGCGCCTGTCGGCGCGTAGTTCTGCAGCTCATCCTGAGAGTTTATTCGTCCGGAGACGATTTCGACTCGGACGTCATCGGGTGTGATGGCGCCAAGATGCACGTGCATTTTGACAGGAATGCGTTGGCCGACGTACACGGTGGGGCCGAGTTCGGGCAGTTCGATATCGGAAATGTGTATGTCGTTCCAGCTCTGGCTGATTCGGCTTTCCCAGGCCGTTACTTCACGGCACAGGGCATACTTGTTGTCGCTCAACCGTCGTGCCGCGTCGATCGCGGGCACATAGAAGTGATTCGTATAGTCCATCAGCATGCGATGCGCGGAGAATCGCTGCCCGGCCATGTGAATCGAGCCCTTCATCTTGGCAACCCATTCTCGCGGCACCCCGTTGTCGTCACGGTCGTAGAACAGCGGAATCACCTCGCGCTCGAAAACGTTGTACATTGACTCAGCGTCCATACGATCCTGAGTCTCGACCGACTCATAGTCCTCCCCGTTTCCGATTTTGAACCCGACATCGTCGCTGAATCCTTCGTCCCACCAGCCGTCGAGCACCGAGACATTCAGCACGCCGTTGAGTGCGGCCTTCATTCCGGACGTTCCCGAGGCCTCCTGCGGGCGGCGGGGGTTATTCAGCCACACGTCGGCGCCTTGCACAAGGTACCGGCCGACGTTTATATCGTAGTCCTCAAGGAAGACGATTTTGTTACGGAAACGCTCGTCGGTAGCGTGCTGGATGATGTCCTTGATGATTTCTTTGCCGGGTGTGTCCAGAGGATGGGCCTTGCCGGACATAACGATTTGAACCGGGAAGTCATGATTATTGAGCATGGCGGCGAGACGCTCGATATCATAGAAGAGCAGATTGCCGCGCTTATAGGTACTGAAGCGCCGCGCGAACCCGATCGTGAGCGTCGCCGGGTTCAACAGCTGCTCCGCTTTTTGAATCTCGAGGTGGCTGGCGCCGCGCCGAATGAGTTGTTGATTGAGACGTTTGCGTGCGAAAAACACGAGCCGTTCGCGCCGACGATTGTGTATGCGCCACAGCTCGACATCGGGGATCGTATGTACCTTCTCCCATATCTCCGGCGAACCGGGCCGTTCGGTGAACTGCGGTCCGAAGTACGACTCGTATAGATCGCTCATGTCGTGGGAAATCCACGACGGATAGTGCACGCCGTTGGTAATCGACTTGATCGGGATCTCTTCCCTGGGGAGGTTCGGCCAGATGTTGTGCCACATGTCGCGCGAGACCGTGCCGTGCAGTTCGGAGACGCCGTTGCAAAACGCCGAAAACTTGAGGGCGGCAACCGTCATCCCGAACGCTTCACGTTCGTCTTCGGGGTTAACTCGGCCCATCGCCAGGAAGTCCTGCCAGCTGATACCGAGCTGTTCGACAATGCGGCCCAGGTATCGATGGACGAGGATGGGGTCAAATTGCTCGTTGCCGGCCGGCACTGGAGTGTGCGTGGTGAATACCGTGGTCGACCAGACGTACTCGGCGGCTTCCCGGAAAGACAGGCCTTCCTGCTGCATCAGATTGTGAAGTCTCTCGAGCGTCAGAAACCACGAGTGTCCTTCGTTCGAGTGATAGATCATGGGTTTGATGCCGAGCGCATTCAGGGCCTTGACGCCGCCAATGCCGAGGACGATTTCCTGGCGAATGCGCATGTTTTTGTCGCCACCGTAGAGCACCGACGTGATCTCGCGCGCCTTGGAAGAATTCTCGGGGATGTTGGTATCGAGCAGGTACAGCGGAATCTCACCGACCATGACTTTCCATATCTGGATCTGTACCGGGACGTCTTCCAGCTGAATCAGCACCCGCAGCGGTCGGTCCTGATCGTCCTTGACCAGGGCGACGGGCATGTGGTACCAGTCGTTTTCTTCGTAGCGTTCCTGCTGCCAGCCGTCCTTTGACAGCGTTTGACGGAAGTAGCCGTACCGGTACAGCAGGCCCGTGGCTACCATCGGCAGCCCCAAATCCGACGCCGTTTTCAGCGTGTCTCCCGACAGCACTCCCAGGCCGCCGGAATAGACGGGTAGACCGGTATCGAGACCGTATTCCAGCGAAAAGTAGGCGATGGGGCAGTTCTTATAACCGCCGTACTTGTAGCCGAACCACTTTTTGAGTCGGAGATAATTCTGGTATTTTTCGTAGACACGGTCGAGCGTGACTACAAACGCCTCATCGTCTGCGGCGCGCTGCAGCACGTGCTGCGGCAAGCGCGTCAACATTTCGACCGGGTTCTGATACGTTCGTTCCCACATATCGGAATCCAGCCGGATAAAGAGCTTGACCAGATCCCAGTTCCAGGAATACCACAGGTTGTTGGCCAGTTCCTGGAGCTTGGTGATACGCTCGGGGAGGCGGGGGAGCACGAGCAGTTGTTTAACGCGCATGGAGCATCCTGTTTCGTAATGTAGAGCAATCCGTCGTCTACACGGGCATACCCTGGATATATCGGCAGGATCGTGCGTAAGTTTATACGCGACAGCCTTTCAGGACCCGTTGTCGATGCGGCGCCGATCAACCTTTGGGGCACTTTGCCGATATGGATGTAACGGTACGCAGGGGCGTGCCCAACCGATTTATCCTTTTGCTGCCACTTTGAATGTAGTAAGTTCGGGACTATGGGAAAACAAAAAAAGCGTATCGGTGTATTGACCGGCGGCGGCGACTGCCCCGGATTAAATGCCGTCATTCGGGCGGTAGCGAAGACTGCCAACAACGAATGCGGGATGGAAGTGGTGGGGTTCTTCGACGGGTACGAGGGGCTCGTGCAGAACCGCTATGATAATCTCGATGACGAAGATGTGTCCGGTATTCTGACGCGTGGGGGGACGATCCTCGGCACGTCAAACCGGGCAGACCCGTTCAGATACCCCGTGCTGCAGGGCGAGGAATACGTGTATCTCGACCGCAGCAGTCAATGCGTGAGAAACTTCGACGCACTCGGGCTGAGCGCCCTGATCGCCATCGGAGGCGACGGCACGATGGCGGCCTCCGCAGGATTGATGGATCTGGGCATTCCCATCGTCGGTGTTCCGAAGACCATCGACAACGACCTGGAAGGAACCGAGGTCACGTTCGGTTTTGATACGGCGCTTCAGACGGCCACCGATGCCATTGACCGCATCCACACGACGGCGCAGTCGCACCACCGGGTGATGATAATCGAGGTGATGGGCCGGTACGCGGGCTGGTTGGCGTTAGGTTCAGGACTGGCCGGCGGCGGCGACATCATTTTGATTCCGGAATTTCCGTATGACATCGCAGCCGTGTGTGATCATATCAGGCTCCGGAATTCGCGCGGAAAGAAGTTCTCGATTGTCGTTGTCGGCGAGGGGGCCAAACCGGTCGGAGGCTCGATGACCGTCAGCAGGACGGTCGAGAACTCGCCGGACGCGATTCGTCTCGGCGGCGTATCGAATCGAATCGCGTCCCAGATCGAAGGTCTGATCGAAGTAGAGTCCCGCGTCACGATTCTGGGCCACCTGCTGCGAGGGGGATCACCGACCGCCCGCGACCGCATGCTTGCGACGGGTTTCGGGGTCGAAGCGGTTCGTATGGTCGATCGAGGCGAAGTCGGGCGGATGGTTGCGCTGCGCGACGGCAAAATGTCATCGGTGGCGATCTCCGAGGTTGCCGGCAAGACTCGAATCGTCACTCCCGACCACGACTGGGTCAGGGCGGCCCGTTCGATCGGCCTGAGTCTGGGCGTGCCGGACGGCGTCGACCTGAACGAATATGTCGCCTCGTATGGCGGCAAAAACACTAAAAAGGAGCATCGGACCACCGGGGCCGGCTGAACGGCCCGGGCGTCTGTTATCGCGATATCGCGGAATATATGAACAAGAAAGAACTCGCCAAAATGACCGCACGCCTGAAGCGGTCACAAGCGTACCGAATTGCCTATCGAGACCCTGACTTTCTCGATCATAGTTACGCCCGACCGATTCGGCTCCAGACCGAGTTGATGAAACCGGAGTATACCTTTCGACATCACAAGATTTATTCGACCATTGTGGTGTTCGGCGGTACACGCATCCAGGAGGAACGGAAGGCCGCTCGCCGGGTGGCGGCGATCGCCGGGAAACTGCAGAAGACGCCCGGCGACCGAGAGTTGAAAAAGCAATTGCGGATCGCGAAATCGATACTCGCGAAGTCGCCCTATTATGATGAAGCACGGCGGTTCGGCCAGATCGTGTCGACCGAGGGACAAAATCACAACGGCCGTGAGTTCGTTATCGTGACGGGGGGCGGACCGGGCATCATGGAGGCGGCCAACCGGGGCGCGCATGATGTCAGCGCGAAATCGATCGGGCTCAATATCACGCTGCCGCTGGAACAGGAACCGAACGCGTACATTACTCCTGAGTTGTGTCTTCAATTCCATTACTTTGCGATTCGCAAGATGCACTTCATGCTCCGGGCAAAGGCGCTGGTGGCGTTTCCGGGAGGGTTTGGTACCCTCGATGAGTTGTTTGAGGCTCTGACGCTGGTCCAGACGAAAAAGGTGCGTCCGTTGCCGATCGTGCTGTTCAGCGAGAAGTACTGGCGCGGCCTGATCAATATGAATTATCTCGTGGAGCAGGGGACAATCGACGAGGAAGATCTCAAGTTGTTCGTTTATTGTGATAAGGCCGAAGAGGCCTGGAAGTACATCAAGTACTTCTGGGAAGAGCAGGAGTCCAACGATCGTCAGAACGGGATATCCACGGCTACGTTTTGATTGCGCGTGAAGCGCGCTTACTCAGCCCAAGCTGACATCACCGGCATTCAACAAAGAAGGCCGGACCTGCGGGTCCGGCCTTTTGATTTTCGGAGACTATCTCAAGTCTCACGGGCGGGATATCATGCCGGTATAGTCGCGGCGCGCGTCTTTTGTCGAGGTAATCTGACGGAGCACCTCTTTGAAGTGTGCGCGCGACATATCATCGATTCGCGATGACTGGACTGCCGACCGTGCCGCCTGTTCGAGAATGTCGAGATCGTTGGCGGCAAGGGTGCGCGCGTCCATCGGGTACATGACCGTCGGGCCAAGGTAGATGTTCATGATATGGTTCAGATGCGCCATCTGCAGTTGGCGCCGGTAGCTATTGACGTTGGACGGTCCGGTCACTTCGCTCCAGATGGCCCTGCGAACGTCTGTGAACATGTCGTACATCGTATACACGTCGTCACCGGGATTCACGCGTTCGAGGTTGTTCAGCAAGCGACCGATCACCTCCGGGCTGTACAGCCGGCTGAGAGCGGTCTGCTGCACGTAGAGCACCCGTTGGTGGATTGGGAAGTCGGTCTGTGAGACGGAATACATGGACCAGGCGAAATCGGGCATCTGTTCGTACTGCAGCATGTTCAGCAGATCAGGCGGGAAGTCAAAGGCGTCCGCCGCGAAAATGTGGTCACGCAGGAAAGACATGGCACGACGCTGGTGGTCGGCCGACACCGGCACGAACGGCGGAAGCGCATTGTCATCACCGACCCGACTGCGGAAGCGATAGAGGCCGCCGATATACTTGGACGAAATGCGGGCCGCCTGGCTGTATGCGGACCACCCACGGTTAAACACGTTGTAGATGGTCGGGTAGCGGGCGCCCGTGACGGCGAACTTTGCGGTCGCATCGGCCCAGAGTTTCTTCGTCAACGACACCTGGTGCTCGCAGAACCGAAGGGGGTCGTTGCCGAGATCGAACAGGTTGCACATCGGGTCGGGCGACTTGATGCTGTATCCGAAGCCATCCTCATCGGTGCCGTACGCCAGCAACGGATCGCCGCTGCGGGCGGCGATTGCCTCCAGCTTCGGCAGTTCGGACTCGGGGGAGAGGTCGCCGAAGTCCGAATACGCATACTCCACGACCCATTCATCCCAGGGGCCCGGCACCGTGCTGTAGAAGTCCCCCTGATCGGTCATGTCGGCTCCTGCGACGTGGACCGACGGATAGTCCATGATGGTACCGAGGTTGCCGTGCCGGCTGGTGAACTCCCGGTTGTTGATCTGGTCGAAATTGTATACGCTTGACGCTTTGAAGTTATGGCGGAATCCAAGGGTGTGACCGACTTCGTGCGCCACCAGCTGAATGATGTACTGGCGGATATACTCTTTCTGCAGCGAGTCCTTGCCGACAAAGTCGCTCGGCAGGCTGGAGATGAGCGAATAGCCGAGGGCCGCATTCTCGAAGGATTCTCTTACGTAGTTACAGACGGGGCCGTTGTGCGAACCATCGCCGTGTGCCCAGTTTTCCAGCGCATCAAGGGGGTTTTCGCTGTCCACCTCACGACCGTCGAATGCCAGTGGCCGGATATACTGGCCGGCCGTATTGAACATGTGGCGGATGAAGTCGGCCGGGATACGGATGTCGGCGTCAAATATCTCGCCCGTAAACGGGTTTGCGCGGCTTGGACCGACCGCCGGGCCACTGCCGGGGACGATCCACCGCACGGTGCTGTACCGAATATCGGCCGGATCCCACGACGCCGTGTCCGGCATCTGCTTTGCGACGACAGCGTTCTTGTAGCCTATCTTTTCGAACGCGGGATTCCAGAATTCGATTCCTTCGGCCACCCACTGGCGGTAGTCCTCCGGCACCGTGTTTTCAACCCAGTAGACGATCGGCTGGACCGGTTCGGATAATTCGGCAGCCCTGTCTTTCTTCTTCAGGTTCCAGCGCTCGACATAGCGTACATACGGGGTCTCGGTCGCAGGGCTGGTGTAGTCCTGATACACGGTCATGAAGTGACCCATACGCTCGTCGCCGAAGCGGGGCTGGTAGTCGCTCTCCGGCAACGCGGAGAAAGAATAGCGGATCACCTGAAAAGCCGAATACGGATTCTGCATGGTATTGGCGTTCAGCGGTTGGCTGGAATTGTAGTGCAGCCGCACGTCAATCTCGCTGTTCAGCGGGAAACCCTGAATGGTCTCCACATAGCTGTTCTTCTTGTCGAAGGAGAAGCCGGTTTTGGCGATTTTGCCGGCGAAATACGAGAGGTTGGTAACGTCGGTCACGAAAAACTCAGACGGATCGATGAGAATGGCGCCCGTGGAGTCGTGCGGCTTCGACTTGATTGCGGCGGTTGCCAACAGGTGGTCTGAAATGCCGGCCTCGACCGCCCGAAACAGGGTCGATGTACTGTCGGCGCGAAGTCGGACGTTTTTTTCCAGAAACCGCACACTCTCGCCGACCTTAGTCAGATAGAAAGGGTAAGTCCGGTACATGCGCCCGTTGTCCGAGAACACACCTTCGGATTTCGACACCGTCTCGCCGCACAGGAATATCGCCCCGAACTGCTCAGGCGTTACCGACATCAAGACACTGTTATTGGTCGTGTCGCGGTAAAACGTAAACAGACCGTCGATTCTGACCATGTCCTTGATCACGGTTGCGTACGGTTTTGGTTCGTCGGGTTTCTTGGCGGCGGGTTGCGTTTTGGTCGGAGAGGACTTCTGCAGCCCGGTCAGTGTTCGCTTGAGGCTCCCCGCAGTGGCCGGAGACGGCGCCACGAGAAGGAGCACAAACACAGAGATCAAAATGCTGAACAGTCTGGTGCGCATGGGTTCCCTTTCTTCAGGCTATTCGTGTGATCGTGTCTTCATGTGTGAAACGTATGAGAGCTTCATTTGTTGCAATGCCGGGGAGGGAGCGTTTGTCATTGTTCGGAATGCTCGCGGTAGAATGAAAGGTAGGCCCGACCCCGGTCCGTAATTGCATAGTACGTGTGATTTCGGTGTTTGATCCACTTGTTGTTCACAAATCCCTTTTTGTACTGCACCATCGTCGGTTCCACTCGTTCGAGCAAACCGCGATCGCGAAGAGAACGATGTCGCGCGAACGCCGTGTCGCGATCGACCGATAGATGACGGGCCACCGCGAGCGAATAGTCGATACCGTACCGATCATGGTGCGCCAGAATCCGGAAGTCCACATCATCGAGGCCCGGGTAATCATCACCGGGTCGAAACGGTTCCGGCGCGAGGATGTCGGTCCACGACAGCGAAACGAGTCGTGCCTGATCGGCGTTCGCCAGGGCAGAGCACCCGGCTCGATGTACCTTGAGTACGTTTTCGCGGCTGTAGTAGCCGATCAATCGGTCCGGGGACGATGGTGAGCAGCACCGGGCCAAAACGTACTGTTCTTTCAATCTGGGTGGCGGGGTCACGCGAGAATATACACAGCGACGACGCCGAAGGAAAGCGGGCCGGGCCTTTCACGTTGATTTTTTATCCGATGGCAACTATACTGGCTCCACCGTTCGAACCCTAAGGAGCCCCATGGACGCTTTGATCTCATCACAAGCCGGGGTAATTGCTGCCCTGGCGGCCGTGACCTCGTTCTTCTTCCTGGTGGAGAAGAAAACCAAATGGAAGTTGTTCAACTATCTGCCGCCGCTGATTTTCATTTATGTCGTGCCGGTTATTCTCTCGAACACGGGAGTGATTCCGCAGCAGTCCCCGGTCTATGACTTTATGGGGGATCACGTCCTGCCGGTATTCCTCGTCATCATGTTACTTGAAGTCAATCTGCTGGCGACAGTCCGGGTGATGGGCAAGGGGCTGTTTGTCATGTTGCTGGGCACGCTGGGCGTCATAATCGGCGCCCCGATCGCGTATTTTGTCGTCCAGGGCGGCCTCGAACCGGAGATGTGGAAAGGCTTCGGGGCACTGGCGGGCAGCTGGATCGGAGGCACCGCGAACATGGCCGCGGTGGCGCGAAGTATCGATCTGAGCGACTCATCGCTGGCGTTTGGATACGGCGTGATTGCGGACAACATGGTGTATCTCATCTGGCTGCCGATTATGCTGGGATCGAAAAATCTGGCCGAAAGATTTCACCGTTTTACCCGAGTCGATCCGAGACGGCTCGAGGTGATGGAGGCGGCCGCAAAAGAACTGATACAGGATAAGGGCCCCATGGAAATGCGCCACATCCTGTACCTGTTGTTTCTCGGTTTCGCCGGAGCGGCAACTGCGGGATGGATCGCCGCACGGCTTCCCGTTATCGAGCCGTACTTCTCCACGAGCACCTACACGATATTTCTCGTCACCCTGATCGGCATCGGCCTTTCCTTCACACGGGCAAGCCGTATTCCCGGGTCACACGCGTTTGCGATGGCGCTCATCTATCTATTCGTGGCGCGCATGGGAGCGCGGGCCGACCTGTCAAATCTGTCGATGTCGGTGTTCTGGTTTCTGCTCGGCGCCTATATATGGATTTTCATTCACGGAGCGTTTCTGGTTTTTGCCGCGCGGATTTTCCGAGTCGATGTCCACACGGCCGCCATCTCTTCGGCTGCCAATATCGGCGGGGCCGCCTCCGCCCCGATTGTGGCCGGCTATCACAATCCCACTCTTGTTCCGGTATCGATCCTGATGGCTATGGTGGGTTATGCCGTAGGCAACTACGGCGCCTGGGTGGCAGCACAGCTATGCCGGTTGGTCGCGGGTTAGCATGAGTCGGGGCCGTCTTCGATCAGCGGGACAAATCGAACGGCGTACAAATACTGCTCTTCGACGCCGTGTTCCGTTTTTGTCAGCTTAACGAGTTGTTGGCCGTAGGTTGTTGCCAGGGGGGTCACCATTCGCCCGCCGATCCGCAGTTGACGGAGAAGGCTTTGGGGCAGCCGGGTGGCCGCTGCCGTGACAATTATGGCGTCAAACGGCGCCTCCTCGGGCCATCCACGCGAGCCGTCACCCCCCTTTATCCGAACATTCTGATAACCAAGGTCGGCGAGCCTTGCTATAGCCGGTTGAACGAAGTCGTCAATGCGCTCGATCGAGTAGACGAAACGTGCCAGCTCCGCAAGAACGGCTGTCTGGTAGCCGCACCCGGTTCCGATTTCCAGAACCCGATCCGACTGATCGAGGCACAAGTGCTCCGTCATGGACGCGACAATGTATGGTTGTGAAATTGTCTGCTGATGTCCGATCAACACCGGCGAATCCGCGTACGCTTCGTGTCGATATCGCTCCGGCAGGAACAGGTGTCTCGGTATTGATCGCATGGCTCTGAGAACACGGGCATCAGCGACGCCCCGGTCGACGATTTGACGGTCGACCATCTCCGCTCGCTCGGCCGCCAACCGAGCCTCGTCTTCCGCTTGTGATCGAATCACCTCAGGTTCCTTTCCTCCCTACGATACATGTGCCGTTTCAAGACGCAAAGAAAAAAGGCCGGTCAGGTGACCGGCCCTTATTATTGCGCCATTGGACTGGCGATCACAAACAACAGAGACCACCGCCTCCAAGGAACAGGAAGTTGGCCAGTGCGACAACGTCCGACAAGTCGGTATCACCCGAGCAGTTGACGTCGGCGGCACTAAAGTTGGTCGGGGGCGGTCCGCCCATGAACAGGAAATTGACCAGATAGATCAAATCGCTCAAATCCGGATCTCCGTCGCTCGCATTGACGTCGCCGCACACATACGTTTGGTAGGTGAACGTTTTTGCCGCGGAGTAGTCGGAATACCATCCCGCCGAATCAAACGCTTTCACCCGCCAGTAGTAGGTCTGTCCAAGTACCAGCTCGGATGACGGCAGCAGGAGACTGTCGGAGTACACGTATCCGGTGAATGTATTGAAGTCAGAGAAGTTCGAGGTCGTGGAGATATGTACATAGAAGTGGTCGGGCGAGCTCTCGACGCCGAGATCGGGCGCCAGCGTCCACGCAAACGAAACGGTGTCTCCCGACACGTACCCGCCGTTCGCGGGGCGCAGCGGAGTCGGTACGGGCGGGGCCTGGGTGTCAACGATGAACGTATTGTCCAGCGACGTATCTGACATATTGCCGGCCGAGTCGATCGCAAAGGCACGCCAGTACCATCTTCCATCCGCGAGCGGTGCGGATACCGGGTAATTCTGTCCTGCGACCGGGCCAAACGTCTCGAGAGCCTGCGTGAAGTTCGAATCCGCCGCGAGCTGGATCAGATTTACGACCGGCGAGGTATCCTCAGGGCCCTTAGTGGGAGATATTGAGTACCCAAACGAGAAAGTCGAGTTTTTGATGTATGAGTTGTTGGCCGGATACTGCGGAATCAGGTCGTTGGGCGGAATATTATCTACGACCAGAAGCCGTGAATGCCGCTGTAAAGACGAGGAGTCCGAACCGACAAACAGACGGACTGCCCAATAGTAGCCTCCGTCGGCTAACGAGTCACCCGCCGGAATAGAGAACGAGGTTGCTGTCAAGCCCGGATACTGCCGAACGATCGTCGTTATCAGGGAGTCCTCGGCGACATACAGCGTGTAGCTGTCGGCCGTGGCAGCCCACTCGAACGAGACTTTGCCATCCCGTAGATACGTCCTGTCATTCGGGGCCACGAGTGCGGGTGGGAAATAGGGGTTACACGTATATAGCGTGAAGCTGCTCTGCTCATTAACGCCACCCTCGGATGTAACGGCGACGTTGACCGGTGTCTGCGCCGCATCGGGTACCTCTGCCGGCACGGCAATGGCAAATGAAAGGTTGGCGCCTTCTCCCGGATCAAGAGGAGTCTGCCTGAACTCGGGTATGATGGTCCATCCGGAGTCGTTGGTCGGGGTCACGATCACAACATCGGTATCGTTGCCGGTGTTGGTAACCGTCATCAGAAACGTGACGGTATCTGGAGAGGCCGTGGTATCGGTCGGCGGTGGAACGAAATCGACCTCGTAGTATGCGCCTGCCTGCACCCGGGTCTCGCGCTCAGCCGTCACCTGTGCGCTGGTGAGGCTGACGGCGGTGCAGGTGATCAGGTCGTACTCTCCTGCGAGCGCCGCGGGCGGAACATTCGCGGTCAGGCTGAACTGGGCGGAGTCCCACGGTCCGAGAAGGACGACGGAGTCGGCGATACCGCCGGTCAACCATCCGTTAACTCCTCCGACCGATACCGATACGGAGTCGATATTGGCGCCGATGTTGGTCACATAGAAGTCGACCGGGGCGGCCTGCCCGGGCTGTTGTTCGACCAGCCCCAGATCGAATACTGCCAGAGCCGCAAGATTGCCGGGGGTATTGATGTCATCAGGGGTGAAGATGATGGAATACGACTGCGGGCCGTTCGGAATGTTGTATCCCGAAACACGCGCTTTCCACAAACCCGGAGTCGGGCTATTGATCTCGACCGTCTCGACATTATTGCGGCGGTCGATTCCCTGTGTGGCTGCCTGCGAAGGGTTCGCCGGATTCAGAACCCAGGGCAGTTCCTCGCCGCTGAACGGATCGATCAGGGCAAGGTCCAGATCGTTGATCAGGTGCTGCGTGGAATTCACGGTGCCGCCCGGATCGTCCCACACCAGCGTCACTTTGAGTTTGGTCGTGCCGCCCGGTACGGTGAGATCGTACAAGTGCGAGGCCCCGGTCGATATTTCGTTCTGCACATACGAACCTTCACCGAACCCGATCTTCTCGACCGCTGCCACACCATCGACCTTGCCGTGACCGAAGACAAAATCCGGGCCTACCGCACCCAGATCCTGCGCACTGTTGATGAGAATGCCTTTAACGGTGGACGAGAGCAAAGTGCCGGTACCAATCGTCTGGTCCCAGCGCTCGAGTATGAGCGCCATGGTCCCGGCAACGGCCGGACAGGACATCGAGGTACCACACATCGTGGTGTAGCCGTTTCCCGGGCGAGTGGAGGTGATGCCGCCGCCGGATTCACATCCGGGGCCGACAATATCGGGCTTCAGGCGACCGTCGTCGGTCGGTCCCCATGACGAAAACGACGTCATGCTGTTGTTGTTGGAGTTGATAGCGCCGACGGCGATTACGTTTTTGCTGGTCGGAAGCGGGGTTACGGTGTTATACGTCCATCCCAGCGAACCGCAGTATTGGCTCGATGATGAGCGCTGATTTCCGGCCGACCACGCGATCGCTATTGGTGCGCCTGATGCGCCGCGAACGATGTTATCGATCGTCCCGCACACGGAGAAGTAATTGCCCATCGTCGACTCGCAGGCACCCTGACTGGCCGGGTCTCCGACCCCGTAACCCCAGGAATTGGTGCCGATGCGGGCGTTGTAATTGGATATCACGTAGCTGTATTCATTTTGGGCCTCGGATGCGCTGTTCCACCAAAGGTGTGCCTTCAACGATGCGCTGGGCGCCATACCCCGGTACGTGCCGCCGCTCATGGTGCCGTTGCCCATCACCGTGCCGGCGACGTGCGTGGCGTGATCCGAGTCACCCGAGAAGTCCATCTTCTGGACGCGCCCGAGGAGGTCCGGATGCAGGTCATCCACCGAGCCGCCATCCCACTCACTCACGACAACGCCCGCTCCGGTGAGATTCCATGGTGGCGCCTGCAGTATCGAAGCGCCGATATTCGCCCGGGCTCCGTCATTGTGTTCCTCCGGATAGGGGTATGCCTGCTCGATCCACAACACCGCGTCGAGCTCTGACAAGCGGAAGTATGCCTGTTCGGGAAGAATCAGGTCGATCGAATTCATGGTCGGCTCGTGGCCGATAATCCGGGCGCCGTAGTCGGTGGTGAATCGCTGCATCCAGAGCCCGGCGTCCTCGTCCCGGTGAAGGACAACCACAAACTGCACCTGATCTCCGCCGCGACGTGCCCACTCGAAAATGCCGTATTCGGTTATCAGCGGGGAGACCTTCTGGCTGGGCTGAATCTGTCCGATCCACCGAATGCCGAACTCATCAACGAGTGACTGGTCGAGGGCCGTCTCAACTCGTGCCGTAAATGTCAGGTTGGGAACGTAGTCCAGCAGAATCACTCCACGACTCTGGAGCCGGTCTTTGTCGGAGTCGGTAAGCGGCTGCTCGAACTGCACGAAGACATGCTTGTTCTCAAACGATGTCGATGCAGTCGCCTGCCAGCGAAGCGGCGCGGGCGTGAATTCTCCGGACTGAAGCTTCACGGTGTAATCGAAGTCGGCAAATACCGAGCCGGCAACGAGCGCTACGGCTATTCCGACCAGACAAGCGGCACGAAGAGGTCTGAGCATCTGAGTCCCTTCCTAACTTGACACAGGCGGGTTACGGGTACGGCGGTATAATCGATCTAACTGGTCTCACACAATATATGCGAAAGCTGTACGTTGTCAACCGCCATCTCGTTGGAGCATTTGGCATTATATGAATTCTTGACTAACTTTGGCGGCGCGGGTATCATCCGCGGTGAGGCGTTGGGTCCTCGTCCACCGAAGGAGGCGATAAAAGGAATGGCGAAGAGATACTGGCTGTTGAAGTCAGAGCCCGACTGTTTCTCGATAGATCATCTTCGGGCTGCTCCAAACCAGACGGAGCACTGGGACGGCGTTCGTAATTATCAGGCTCGTAACACATTGCGAGACGACGTGAAAATGGGGGATGAGGCATTTTTCTATCATAGCAGCGCCGACCCCACCGGGATTGCGGGCATTTGTGTCGTCAGCCGAGCGGGCTATCCGGACCATACGGCGTGGGATCCGGAGTCTGAACACTTTGATCCGAAAGCGTCACCGGACAATCCTATCTGGTACATGGTCGATGTGACGTTGAAGAAAAGACTTTGCCGGGTTCTCCCCCTGTCCGTTGAGAAGCAGACCCCCGGCCTGGAAGACATGATGGTTGTTCAGCGGGGAAGTCGGCTATCGGTCCAGCCGGTGAAACCGGAGGAATGGAAGATTATTCTGAAGCTGATGAACGACTACGAGTAATCTCAGAATAAACATAGTTGCTACTTGAGAAGCAGCATCTTGCGAGTCACGGTGTTTTGATCGGACGATAGCCGGTAAAGATACACGCCCCCGGCTACTTGCGCGCCGTCGTCGTTACTCCCATCCCATTCGATCGAGTATTCACCAGCGGGCTGGTATGTCCGAACCAGCGTTTTCACCCGTTGCCCGAGTACATTGACAATCTCCAGTTCCACCGATGAAGCGAGCGGCAGGGTGTACCGGATGGTCGTCGAGGGATTGAACGGGTTTGGGAAGTTCTGGAACAACGCAAATGAGGCCGGCGCGAGTGTTTCCACATCGGCAAAGTCGGTTACCTCAGCAACTGCAACCGGGACCGCGAGGGCCGATGAGTTGCCCCGGACATCGGTCGCAATGGCCGTGAGTGAGTCACCCGGGTGAACATCGATTACGGAAGCCGAGAAGTTGCCCAGGTGGTCAGCGACGGCGCCGGCGACGTATCGTACGGCGGAAGTGCCGGCCTTGAGTACGCCCGAGGACGTTGCGTAGAAATCCACCGTTCCGCCTGGCGGTGCTGAATGGCCGCTGACCGATGCTATGGTGGCAGCAATCAACTGCGGTGGTGCGATTGACTCCTGAGCGCTGTCCGCTATGACGATTGAGGTTGAGTCGTTTGGTCCTATGACATTAAATCGTATCGTAGTAAATCGGGTGGTTCGATCCGCGATGTAGATTCCATGGTAGCTGTTTCGGGCGATCCGATTTTCAGACGTCACATCCGTGCCGCCGATAACGGTACCTTCCGCCCCGGCAAGGACAGCGATTCCGTGTCCATAATTGCGCAGTGCAGCGGTTCCGTCCGCCGTGGTTCCGATCCGGTTGCCGGCAATCCGATTGCCGACCGTTCCCGTTCCAAAGACATGTATGCCCCGTCCGAGCGTGGGCAGAAGCGTACCGAACCCGTTCCCCGAGATGACGTTTCCTTCGCCGGGGAAAGATCCACCGATGTTGTTGTAAGAAGCGCCTTGTCCAATTAGAACCCCGGCTTCCCGGTTGGGTACAGACCGCGCCCCGCTGGTATCGGTTCCGATGAAGTTCCCGAGGACGGCGTTTCCCGTTGTGCCCGGGTCAAGCAGCATGAGCCCGCTTCCGTAGGGGAAAATATCGCCCCAGTTGCCGGAGACAAGGTTGCGTTCGCCGATCGTACTACCGCCGATCGTGTTGCCTGTGGCGCTGCTACAGACGACGATGCCCGCGCCGTTCGGTACCGAGAACGTTCCTTCGGAATTGCACCCCACGAAGTTGCCGGCGACGGTATTGTCATGTGCCCCGGATAACATGATGCCGAACAACAACTGGCCAGAGACTACATTTCGCATGAGGGGACCGTTACCGCCGATCGTGTTCCGGGATGCACCGTCGGTGACCGTTATTCCGTGCCCTGAATCGAGACCGTTTCCTCGCGTTCTCCGTCCATCGATGTCAACCCCGACGTAATTCCCTGCGATCAGGTTCTGTCGCGCTTCCAATCCGGCAATGAGTACACCGTCACCACGATTAGATGAGATGAGATTGCGGTCTCCCGGTGACGAACCGCCCACGGTATTGTCCGATGCACCGAGAATCGCCACGCCGTCTCCTCGATTGCCGACCGAGACCAGACCGTTGATGTCGAGTCCGATATGGCATCCGTGTATTCTGTTCTGAGCGGTCGTGGGACCGGCAATAGTAACGCCGTTGCCGGAATTGCCGCCGACGAGGCAGCGTCTCGATTCGGAAGAACCACCGACGTGATTTCTTCGGGCGCCGCCGTCGATCCGGATACCGCCCCAGCCGTTGCCAGATGGCGACACGCCGTCGGCAAGTATTCCCACATGGCAGTTACTGACGACGGTGCCGTACGCGCCACCGGTGATCCACACACCGTACCGCGCGTTGTCGACAACTATCGTGCTGACGGTTCCGGTCGTATCGCCTATGTAGTTATTGCGGGCGCTGTCAGTGACGGTAATACCGATTTCATTTCCGTCCACCATCATCCCGTTGCCGTAGGATCCAATCAGGCACCCGATGATCTGGTTATCGGATGCGGTGGTGCCGGTGATTTTGACGGCAGCGGCGTCGTTTTTGTCCAGACCGTTCGCGGTGAACAGGACACGGTCGGAGGCGGAGAATCCTCCGATTCGGTTCCATGCACCCTCGATTCTCAATGCGTCGCCACGGGATCGACGGAACCAGAGACCGGTGACGACACAACTGTCCGCTCGGATCAACAGCGATGGCGCCTCGAAGATGTTATCGATTCCGTCTATGACGGGCAGGCCGCCGTCCCCGGCGATCACGGTGTAGTTGTCGGTGAGCGTGACTGGGCCGAGCAAAATGCGGATGGGCGAGGCGCCAATCGATACCTGAATCGTGTCAACGCCGGGCAGTGCGTTGGCTTCCTGGACGGCCGCCCTCAGGGTGCAGCCCGCCCCGCTTTCACAGATACCGTCACCGGGATGCTGATCCGGCTGGTCGACACCGGTCGTGACCGAGAAATCGGCCGAAGAGACCGAGCCCACAGGAAGCACCAGCAGCGAGAGAACTATGATACAATGAAAGGGGCGCATCGCTCACACGCTCATTTAACCAGGATCATCTTGCGGGATTCGCTGACATCGCGGGTGACCAGGCGGTAGAAGTACACTCCGCTCGCGACCGGAACCCCGCGCTCGTCCCGTCCGTCCCAGACAATCTGATAGTCTCCCGCCGGCCGGACATCATCGATCAGGACAGCCACCTGTTGCCCGAGGATATTGTATATCGATAGAGAGACATCAGTACGCGCGCCGAGAGAGAAACCGATAGTTGTGGACGGATTAAACGGGTTTGGGTAGTTCTGGTACAACTGCGCGATGCGAGGCAGCACCAAATCGTCGTCAATGACATCCGTAGGCGTGCCAAGGACTCTGAAGATATTCAGCGCGTGCCCGTCGCTGACAGCTGCCAGCCCGTGGTGAACGGAAATCAGGTTTCCGGGAAGTCCTCCCTCGTCGAGCAAGACGGGTTCCGAGCCACCAAGGTCGAATACGGACATACCGGACGGTCCGACTGTGTACATAAGCGAGCCGTCGATCGACGACTGCGTTACCGGCCGTGGGAGAAATATGGTCGTGTCGAGTTCAATCTGGCGCGGGTCGGATACGGCGTACACGAGCAAATCTCGTCCGGCGAAAGCAAACAGGCGGTTACCGAAAACGGTGATATGGGACGGCTGAACGCCAAACGAGATGCTGGAGCGATACTCGACCGTGAAATTGTTGAAGAGGCGGTAGACGCGAACACCGGTTTTGTTCGAGGCAACGAACAGGAGAGAGTCGAGGAAGGCAGCGCCAGTGATGCCATCCAGCGAATTCAGAATACCCCGTGAGGCCACGCCGGCGGAGTCGGAAATCGAGAAGAGTTCGATCCCATTGGATCCTACCGCGAATAATGCACCGAGCGTATCGATCGGTCGATTCGCCATGAAAATCTTACGAATGCCAGTCACCTGAGGAGAGACCGATCCCAGAAACGGCAGCGTATCGTTGGTGAGGTCGATCATGAAGATGCGGGTCAGATCGGCATACATCACAAACATCGTATCGCCGTTGAATTCCAGGCCCCCGATTCCCCGGAGGCCGGCGTAGAAGGTCGTGTCATAGACGGGTTCACCGTCGCCCGCCAATGTGTAAGATTCCAACGGGTTTTTCGCCCCGCCGGTGAAGAGTCTGCCGTCTCGTACAGAGAGAGCTGTAACCGGTCCCGGTCGTTCCAGTACGCTCTGGCCAACTGGATCGGCGATTCCTGCAGCGATCCGATACGTCGCGAGTCCGCCATCGCTTCCCGGAAGGATCAGCAGCGTTGAGTCGGAACGGCTGAACATCTCGCCATTCAGCGACGTGTCAGGCAGCTGCGCGAGCTGGGTCACGACGGGGATACGATCGTTGAGATCGAAAATCTCTATAGTCGGCGCGTTTCGATTGAATACGGCCACGAGGTCGTCGCTCGCGAAAACCCTCGACGCCGGGAAAAGCAGCGGCACGGTGTCGATCAGCGCCGGGGGCGAAAGTGAGACATCGGCAATCAACAACCGAGATCCTGTGACGGGTACAACGAGCAGCGAATCCGAGCGAACGAAGGATGTCGCCTGAAACGGGAGAAATAGATAGTCACGATACACCGGAACTCCGTCAGTCCGAATGTCGTGGCGGAGGATTCCGTTGTAATCATCGAGCGCATACAATTCGCTGCCGTAGGATTCGACCCGTGTATAGTGAATTCCCAGCATGCTTGAGTCCGCGAACTGAGGATTGTCGAACCCGGATAAGCGATACCGCCAAAGCCCGTCGAATCCTTTCGCGACGTACAGGTCCTGGTCAATCACAGCGAAGTCTTCGAACGGACCGGCCAGATCGGCCTCTCCCATGATTTCCAGCGACGGCAGTGCGTTCAGGTTAACGAAGTAGAGGATGTCGGCATCGGTTCGCACGACCAGTACCGAGTCGTACCGTTTGTGAGAAATCGGATATACCGGAAGGAAAAGCTGATTCACCTGTCGGTAGTAGCCGGTGCTGTCATTTCGCGTGAATACGGCGAGGCCGGACGGCGAAGAAGTAACGGCGAAGTTGTCGACCACCGAAACGGCGCTGAAGTTGTTCCACAAGAGCGTATGGTCCGGAGTTCCGGGAATTACCGCTGCAACCGGCGACCACAGCAACCCGAGTATCACTGTCAGGCACAGGCGGCGCATCATTTGACCAACACCATCTTTCTGGTCATTTCGAGTTCTCCCGCTTTCAGCCGATAGAGGTACACCCCCGATGCATACCCGGAACCGTCAAACAGTACGGCGTGGCGCCCGGCCGACAACGTTTCATCGACCAACGTAAGAAGCCGTTGCCCCAGAATATTGAAGACCTCGACTTTCGTTTCCGCTCGTGCGGGGAGTTCAAACTCGATTATGGTGGACGGATTGAACGGATTCGGGTAGTTCTGAGAAAGTTCAAACGTCAAAGGAACCGACGGCGGATTGTCTGAAGCATCGGTAGGGATATCGTTGATGCCCAGGACTCCGGAATTCACGGCATCAACATACAGTCGCCCTCGGTTTGCACCGTTCCGAGACGACGACGTGAAGTCCCAGACATACACCTGATTGTCGTCGCCGAACATCACCAGTTCCACCAACCCATCGCCATCGAGGTCCTCGACATACGGTGCATACGCCGTGGAGAACACCGTGCTCGGGCGATTAGGAGTGTCAATGGGCCAGCCGGGCACGAGCTCACCACGATTATCCACGATTATGAGCTTCTCATTGCCGGTGCCCGGAAGGATGTAGCCCCCTCTCATGACGACCTCAGGGGCTTCGTCGCCAAGCAGATCGGCGACGATCGGCGGACCCAGTGTCGATGGGAAGTAGAACGCTTCGCCGTACGGTCGTCCGCTCAACTGCGAATATGGCGTGCCGTCAGCACTGAAGATATAAAGACCCGCAATGTCAAACTCGAAAAACGTGCACAGGACCTCGGGGGTACCGTCCATGTCGAGATCGGCGACAGTCGGGATGTTCCCCAGCCACCCGCCGAGTTCAGGTATGGTGATCGGCCACCCGGGAAGATCCACGACACCGAGCGTTTTGGCCCAGATCGTACGGGATGAATTATCGCGATAGCCGGTGGTGATGATTTCCGGAAGGTCGTCGCCGTTCAGGTCGGCCATGATCGAGCCGTAGACGACGTTGGCGTCCATCGTCAATGGGCTCACCAAATCCCATGCGGTCTGGCCGGTCCGGGCATCAAACACGGCGTTTCCGGCATGGGGGAGGGAATTGGAGTAGGTCGCCACCACCTCCGGCAAATTATCGCCGTTGAGGTCGTGAGACACCACCGAATTGCCACCATAGAAAAACGAGACGCTCGGGCTTGGACCGAAGTCTGCGAACCACCCGTTCATCGAGTAGAAATGGGAATTACCCTCGAAATCGTATGCGAGTATTCGTCCTTGATTGTTGATAAAAGCGATTGCGCTGTCAGGCACGGCCCCGCCCAGTCGTACGACCGACGGCGTTGGGAACCCGAACGTGAGCTGTCCCGTCACGCAGTCTCGCGGCCAGCCGTCTACGTAGGCCCCGGTCCTGTCAAACACATGCAGGCCGTCGCCGCTGGTGCAGATGATATCGTCGTATCCATCGTGATTGACGTCATAGATTGCGGGAACACATCGGAGATCAACGCCGGGCAGGACGGGGAAGCCGTCCATCACCGTGCCATCGCTGTGGTAAACCAGCAAGCCGTACGAGGATGCCACGACGATTTCCAGCAGGCCGTCGCGATCGAGGTCGGCGCATACCGGACTTTGAGCGGCCCGGCCCGGCAGCTGCTGTGGCCAGCCGGAAGCGAAGGAGTTCAGGATAGTTATTCCGACGCTGTCGGACGATTCTTCCGGCCCGAAGAATCCTCGAACAATCACCGTGTAGTCGCCGGCCTCAATTCCGGAAAGGTTCCACGTGAACAATAGGCTGTCAAAGAATTCAGCGGAGGTTGAAAAGAGCGCGGTCGGTGGCTGGGACAGAGTCTCGTATTCCACGCGGAGCGAGTCATAGTCCGGGCCGAATGCGGAACCAATGATCGGGACGGCATACTGAAGCTCGGCTCCATTGACGGGGCTGTCGATAGCAAGGTTGTTGAAGCCGCTGTAAATGAAGGTAGCAATCGATTGTCTGCCGTTGTCGTCGGTGAGTCGCATGTTTATGAACCCGGAGACCTGCGCGCTTTCAAAGACGTGTGCAACGGAGTCGGGGGGAAGGAATGATCCGGAATCCAGTGGTTGCCAATCGATTGATCCGATACCGACCGAATAATCGAGGCGCCAGCCTCCAAGATAACCGGCCACCGATGCGATCCGGATGGCGACCGGACCGACATGACGAGTCCTGGGCCCCGGGTCGACGATCGCGATGCCGCCCTCATCGAGGAGATTATATGACCCCGCTATGTTGAGATATCCCCACCCCGACAGCGAATCAAATCCGATCAAGGTGTCGCCGGCGTCGAAGGGATCAACGAGATCGGTGGCGCCGAGTCGCAGAATGTCTTCGAGTTCGGACAGCGACAGGTCGGGTCGGTACGACCAGAGCAGGGCCGCGGCCCCGACCACGACCGGAGCGGCCATCGATGTACCGTCGGACAGGTAGTACCGTGAGTCCGACCCGATGATGCGAACACCGGGTTCGCCCTGTTCGGCGTACATGTCTGTTCCTGCCGCCCTGAGCGAGAGAATGTCTTCGCCCGGCGCGATTAGATCAAGGTGCTCACCGTAGGTAGAAAAGTAAGTTACCAGGCCGCGGGAGTTACCTGCGCCCACGGTGAACGAGCCCGGTGTGTTCGCAGGGTAGTAGAATTCCCGCCTGCCGGAATTGCCCGCTGCCGCTACGACCATGACACCATTCAGGCGGGCGTACGTAATGGCTTCCTCCAACAGCAGCGACTCGTATGGGGAACCCCAACTGAGATTGAGAACTTTAGCGCCGGCATTGACGGCATAGATTATGGCTGCCGCCCCGACGGCACTGGTCGCGTTAGGGAGGATTTTGACGGGGAGAATTTTGACCCACGGTGCGATACCCACTACGCCGCGACCGTCGTTATTCGCGGCGATGATCCCCGCGATGTGTGTGCCGTGACCGTGTTCGTCCGTTGGGTCGTTATCCGGGACTATATCCACGATCGTTGCTTCATCGCCGGACATGTCATATCCGAGCGTGTCATCCACCAAGCCGTTGTGATCGTCATCAAGTCCGTTTCCCGGAATCTCGCCGGGATTGCGCCACAATCGGCCACTCAACTCAGGATGGAGCAGGTCGGTCCCGGAATCGATCACACCCACGATAATGCTGCTCGAATCACCGGGCGGTGAAAGATAAAACGGAGCCAGGTGAATGTCCTTGCCGACAAGCCCCGATTTCACGGCGAGGGTGTCATCGCCAATCCCCGGAAGTCGGTCAATACCGAGATACGGCTGACCATAGTTGTACAGCCCCCACTGATTGGAGAAGAGACTGTCGGCGGGGAATTCAAATAATTCAAGATAATAGTCGGGCTCGACATGGGCGACCCGGTCGGCGCCGACGGCGGCGATGACATCGATAGCGCGCAGGGTGCTGTCCGGGCTTGCATAAATATAGTACCGGTCAACTTCAGGGGCGGCCGGCACGGCCGCGAGCGGCATCTCTGCGACTACTCGTTGAAAAAGCGTCTGGTTGTCAAGCGATGCCGCAACCGTGGCGGCGTTGACGCGGGGCTGGAGTTTCACGATGAATCTGCCCGGTACGGGGCCGGTGCGGGCCGTCGGTTGGCCGGCTGAATCGGCAGCGAATGCCAGCGCCGCCAAAACGGCCAGCACGGAGTGAATCACTGTTGTTGTTCGCCAGGTCATGTCAAATCGCCAACCGGAGGCATGGGAGGTTTCCTTTTATCACTATAGAACGATTCGGCCACACAAAATGTCCAGTCAAGGTCGTAGTTTTCCGATCGCGCCGCTCTGCAACGTCTGCATTTCGGCAATATACTCAGGAGTGGTGCCACAGCAACCACCTGCGACCAATATACGATATGATTGCAGGAGCGCCGCAAACTCGGTAACGAATTTCCCTGCATTGATCGGATAGCGGGCCGCCGCACCGGTCGAATCGGGAATGCCGGCCGACGGCGAGCAATACAGGGGACCGTCATAGTATTGTGTCAATGAGGCGAGGTCGGATCCAAACGACTCTGGTCCTGAACCGCAGTTGACCCCTAAAAGCGAGACTTGATAGGTACGGCACACCTCGACCACCTGGTCAAATGCAAGCGATGCCATTCCAGCACTGATAGAGACCCATGCGGGAACCCCCTTTCCATCGGGCAGACTTCGCAGGGCACTCAGAGCGTTTCTAACCTGGTCCATCGAGACAGCTGTCTCAATCAGAATGAGATCAACGCCCCCTGAGAGCAGGCTGCGAACTTGTTCTCCGTACGAAGCTTCTACGTCTTGTTGGACGGCGCCGTCGACAATGACAGGTCCGACCACGCCGGCCACCCAAACCTCGCCGTGCGACGCGTAACGGTCTCGAGCGTCGCATGCAATTCGGGCCGCTCGATGGTTAAGGTCGGGTGATGATCCGGCGAGCCCGAATCGGTCCAGCATCGGTGGGGAGCCGCAAAAGCTGTTGGAACGAATCAGTCGGGCACCCGCGCGAATATAGTCGGCATGAATACTCGTAACTGTCTCTGGCGCCGTGAGGTTCAGGATCTCGCAGCAGGGGTAACACCCTCGCCATCGCTCGTCATCGCGTTTTATGCGGTTAAGCAGCAAAGAACCCATCGCGCCGTCGGCAAGGACGGGTAACGGACCATTTGCTATACTCGAGTAGATGTCCATCGGCGCCCGGGAGGCTGCTGTGACTCGAAAAAAGAGGGCGGGCGCAATGAACGCCCCGCCCTCAGGCTTCCACGAAGGGAGACTACGGACAGATCGGGTCCGGGCCCCCGCTAAACAGATAATTCACAAGGTAAATGAGGTCCGACAGGTCAACGTCGCCCAGGCCGTTCACATTCGCCTGTCTGGTGTCGGTCGGGGCCGGTCCGCCCTGGAAAAGAAAATTCACCAGATATATGAGATCGGTTAGATCGGGTCCGATGGTGTCGTTGGTCACATCACCGGCCAAACAGGCATCCAGCGTCACAAATCCGTTATACAGCACCGGTTGGTACGATCCCTGTACGGTCGTGAACTGATAGACGTACGAGGTATAGGGCGCTATCGTTATCGGATTTGGGTTGCCGGTCGCACCGACGGGTATCCTGAAAAACAGACTGAGTATTGGACCGGCGCCCGGATCAAGCACTTCCTGATTGGCGGCCATGTCAAACAAGTAGGTGGCCCGTTTGGCAGCCGGGGCGTAGTTCACAAAGGTCTTCTGCGTCACGGAAGCCGTGCGGAGTCCGACCGTGCTCACCGAGTCAAACAGAAGGCTGTAATCTCCCGCCCACGAAAACGGAATCTGGATTGTCTGCAGCGGAACGTAGTTCACAGCTTCGATATCAATTCGGACCTGCTGCCCGGCGTTTCCAACCGCATCGACCACGCGAGTCGTGTCTGCGTAGGCGAAAATGATGTTTTTCTGCTGTGATGCATACACACCGTCGGTAGCGTTGATGGTTACCTCGACGGTGTAATTGCCGGGTGTGGTGTAGGTGTGATCGGGTGACTGCACGCCGGCAGAGCCGCCGTCACCGAAGTCCCAGTCCCACTCGTTGACGCTTTTGCCGGTAATGCCCTGGAAACTGGAGGTGAGGGGAACGGGGCCGAACGTGTTGGTTGCGGCGAACTTGACTCCTTCAACCCAGCTTGACAGTTCTGCATTTATCCAGCAGTGAATGCGCCCCGACTGTTGAGGCGAGAACTCCGTGATGCAGTAGTCCGGTCCGTATCCCATGAAGTTCTGCGGATCGGTCGGTCCCCACGACTGACCGGAGCAGACATCGGTTCCACCCGGGCCGTTGCATGCGTAGTTGGTGGGGGTCGGATCGGTATCGGAACAGAAATCGCCGGTGAAATCGCGGTCGCCCGCACCGACACGCTCGTAGCACTGGCCGCACTGGCTGACTTCGGAAACCCCGTGGTGCGTGTGCCAGAGACCGAGACAGTGGCCGATTTCGTGTGCAAGCACGGACTGTACGGACGAGAAATGACCCTGAGTCATGACGATCCCGCCCCGCACCGTGAGCGCGTCATTGTCCCAGGGAAATGTCCCGAATGAATACGACTCATTTACGTATGAAACGAAGATGTTCAGCTGCGAGTCCGGCTGGACCGCATACGCGGTCTTCATCGGGTCCATCTCGTTGTCATCGAGGAAGCGGTACGCGGAATTGTTCACGAACTGCCAGTCGTACTCAAACTGGATGCGATAGGGCAGATAGTCCTGATTGAGATGCGCCACCTGCGCCGCCACCATTTCCGGAGTTGTGGCGGCGTTCGTGCCGTCTGTATTCCTCACGATATGGAAGAAGAGCTTGATATAGGTAATCGGAACGCTCCCATCCGGAATCCACGAGTCGCGGAGACCGGGATCGTCACACGGGCCCTGCGGAGTGCAGGCCTGCGCGTCTTTGGTGGCATACTTTTGGTTGTAAATGATCTGCGTCCAGCAATGTTCAACCCCGCCGGGGGTGCCAAAGTAGCTGCCGGACTCGCTTAGGAGGTTCTGTTCGCTCGGCGGATTCTCATCGCCCCGCACGGCGCCGGCCGCAAGCAGAAGCCCGGCGGCCAGAATGAGAATCGAAGCAAGGCGAACGGGCGACATCTCAGGCGCGACGCGTGATACGATACGTCCCATCACTTCTTCCTTCCTGTTCCTATCAGATGTGTCTTACTCAGGCGGTAAGGTATCGCAAGTTCCCACTGCAGAATATACAATATTAGTCCATTTTTCAAAGAAGATTCGTTAATTGAAACACGTCGGCCGCCTCGCGGTTCTCGCTTCAACTTAGACAAATTGGACCACGCGGGTTAAAAGTCAAATTGTCGATTGGAATGAATTCGGATGAGGCCGGCCGCGCTACGCGTAACGCATTGTTTAAGTGTGTGTTACGAGCGTAAAGCGACGCGCTGCTCGAGGCGGGAACCCCTTGGCGCCATCGAATCAGTCGGACTAATGACACCCGGCAACACCGTCTCTATTGCCGGGTGCAAGAAAGACGAGTCAATATCAGTACCCCTGTTCGGGCGTGTGACAATCCGTACACTTCATGTCCTGCCACATGCCGTCGATATCCTCGGGGTGTTCGAAAAACAGCCCTGCGATATCGGTTTGCAGGCTGTCCGGTGACTCGGACGGGCCCTGCGCGATGATGAGATGGCAGGAATTGCAGTCACTGCTGATCGCATTGCCTTCAGCATCCTGCATTTCGGGATTGTGACAGCGGAAGCAACCGTCATTGACGAAGTGACTGAGGTGATTCTCGCGCTCCCGATAGTCTGTTTTCATTTCCGGGAAGAAATTGCTGTTGTATATATGCAGGATTCGCTCGGTTGCCTGTTCGACGACATCGGCATTGGCGGTCAGATAATCGGGATAGTTCTCCTCGTAATAGGACTGCAGATCGTCACGAATACGCCGCTGTGCCTCCTCGCGGGTGCCGTACTCGGCGTTGAGCACCTCCAGCCCGACCTGTCTGATGTACGGGATGTCCTTGGAAATCTGGTGCGTCGACAGGGCCAGGTTGAGTGACGTTGCGGGAGCGAGGAACTTGTGAGACGGGCGATTGTGGCAATCCATGCAGTCAAACGTCCGAACATCCGTTTCCGAGCTCGTGAAGTCCGGCAGGTCTGATCCCTGTTTGGTATAGATTACTGTGTCGCCTTCCTGACTTACCATTCGAACCCATCTGATATCCTGCCTCTTGGGGTCCGCCGCCACGTACTGGATTTCATTAGCCGTCACCATGTGCCAGTGGATGCCCTCCTTCACCCCGGTTCGTGGATTGCCGCCGCCGATCTTGAGCAGGAGGCTGATCGTCCACGGTGAATTGGTCTCATCAGTCTTGTAATAGGTACGGGTGACGAGCTTCTCACCGTAGAATTGCTGCGGCCAGTGGCAGTTCTCACAGGTCTCGCGGGAGGGTCGCAGATTGGCGACGGGCGTTTCGATCGGACGCGAGTAGGTGTTGAGCGCGGTGGCGAAGAGCTGCCGAATGCCGTCGACCTTCGATCGTACATAAAAAGACGCCCCCGGACCGATGTGGCACTCAACGCAGGGGACACGGGCGTGAGCGGAGTTATGATAGGTGACCGCCTGCGGTTCCATCACGGTGTGACAGGTCTCGCCGCAAAATGCCACGGAGTCGGTCGCTTCGTAAGCCTGCGTGCCGCTGTACACGACCAACAACAGCAATCCGGCACAGAGCGCGAGGAAGAGCCAGAGGTTGCGCATGTACACGGGATCGCTCGGGTCGATGGAGAGATTGAACCTGACTTTGCGCCCCTCACGGCGCGCCTGCCGCACCTGCTGGCGAATCGCCAGCATGAACATCAAAAAGCCGACAGTGATGACAAACGGCACACCGACCCACGTCACGAGGGCCCGATAGGGGTTTTCGTTACCGGCGGTAAAATCGAAAAAAAGCAAAATCAGAAACAGGAACCCGCCCGCGAGAAACAACGCGCCGCCAACGGCGGCCAGCGGGTGGCGAAATACGGTGCGCGTCTGTATCGGTTTTTCCACGCTGCCTCCTAATCAAGTGCTGCTTCTCGGACCGTCGGGGCTCCCGGGTGGACCGCCAAAGAGAACCGGGAGTCGATCAGTCGTCTCCCGGTCGTAATCCCGTCTGAGCCGTCGGGCACGCCAACTACCGATATCCGAACACCTCAGCATAGATAATCAGGAGAATGAGCGCAAGTCCAATAAAGAGCGCGATGGTCCCGAAAATCTTTAATCCCCTCACCACGTACGGCGGCAAGGGCTCCACGAGGTGTTTGCGGATTTGGCGTGAACGGATGAGTTCCCGGTATTCGCGAGGCCGATCATGCTTCAGCTCTTCGACCGGCATCCGTCCAGTGAAAATCACGGTATCCATGGGGAATTTGTCCGGACGGAAGTGTGTGTTGAAGAAGTGGACGGTGAAAATGAACGCCACCGCCAACAAAGCCTCGTCGGAGTGCACGATGGTCGCCACATTGATGATCCAGCCGGGCAGGAAGATAGTGAAAAACTCCGGGAACCACAGCAACAATCCGGTGGATCCGATAATGGTGACGCCCCAGAACACGGCGAAATAGTCGAATTTCTCCCAGTATGTCCAGCGTCCGTACTCCGGTCGTGGCCCCATCCCGATGAACCACTTGAGCGTGCCCTTCAAGTCGCGCCAGTCGTTGCGATTGGGCATCATCGATTCTTCACCCGTCAGGTAGGACAACCACGTTCGTCCCGACTTCTGCTTCTCGCGAATCAGATCGAACAGGTGAATGCCGAAATAGGCGAACGTGATTACCGCGCAGACGCGGTGGATGAAGCCTGCGGATTCGGCGCCGCCGAGCAACTCGGCTATCCATTGTGCCCACCCCAGATAGGAGAACTTAAGCGTCATTCCGGTGATCGCGAGGCCGAGGAAACTGATGACAACCATGATATGCAGCCGGCGATGGAGCGGCTTGAACCGCTGGTACTCCAGCTGTCCCCGCGTGGCCAGACGCAGCGCTTTGGCGACCTTCATCGCCTGGAATGACCGCGGCAACCACAGCAGCGTATGCGTCCCCGCAATGATCAGCGTACCCACCAGCAGGCTCGTCATGAACCAGAAGGTGTAGAACAGTATCGGATACTTGGTTCTGTCATGATGGGTGGCATGCGACAGGTACCCGGCGAACTGCAGGTGAGAGCCTTCGTGGCACTTCCCGCAGGTCTGGACCACATTCTGCCGAGACAGATGCGATGCCGGTTCTTCGGGGGGAAGGATATCATGCGCACCGTGGCAATCGTAGCACATGGCGGCCGCCGAGTAGCCGAGCTGCGATACTTTGCCATGAAAGGTCTGGAAGTAGCTTTCCGTAACGTCGGTATGGCAATCGCCGCATTGCTGCATGATCTCCAGGCGGAACCCCGACAGGTTTGACTCCGTGATATTGTGCGATTGATGACAGTCGGAGCAGATCGGCAACTTCTCGTCGGTGTCATTCACCAGCTTGGAGTGGATGCTCTTGCTGAACTGCTCGTAAATCCCATTGTGGCACTTGGCGCACGTTTGCGGGATGTTGTCGCGGTGAACAGTGGATTGCGGGTCACCCGGCGGCAATTCATGGTGCGCCGTGTGGCAGTCCGTGCACATGGCCGTAACCACGAGCCCGCTGGCCAGCAGACCGACACCGTGGGTCCCGTGCTTGTATTCTTCCACCACATTGCGGTTACCATCGGCATACCTCGCCGTTGCACGACCACCTTCACCGTGGCATTTCGAGCAGAGGTCCGGGACGTTGGTCGGGAACGTGGGGGACGAAGAAGCCTGCCGGTTCTGGATGCCGTGGGTTCCGTGGCACGTCTCACAGACGGGGGCGTCCGGATCGCCGCGCTCGGCCAGCTTGCCGTGAGTGCTTGTATTGTACGTTGCCACGACCTCGGAATGGCATATCGAGCAGTCTACCTTCGGGATCACTGTTGTACAGGGTCGGCTGCCGTGGCCGGGCGTTGCACCCGTATGACACTGGGCGCACTGGACCGACCGATGAATAGAGTGCTGAACCTCGCTGGTATCGACATACATCGAAACCCGTTCGCCATCGCGCGTCGCGAACAAATCCGTTTTGCCGTGGCAGGTCATGCACTCCCTGTCTGCGATGCCCTCATCGTAGTAAAGGCGCCGAATTTCGTGCGGTCGATGGCAGTCGACACACGCCGGCACTTTGTGCGGCTCTTTCTCCCACAACTCACCCCGTATGACTTTCGTGTGCACCTGCTCGATTCGTCCGTGACAGGCCTGACAGGTGGCGGCGACGTTGTTTCGATGTATGCTGGATGAAGCGTCGGTGTGCGGCAACACGTTGTGAGCGGTATGGCAGTCGCTGCACACCGCCGTCACGGTCAGGCCTTGCTGGTACAACCCCTCTCCGTGGATCGATTCAGAGTAATAGTGGAAGACCGAGTCGACTGGAATGTCGTACTTCCGCGTTACCTCGGTGCCCTCCTGGTGGCACGTCGCACACATGACGGGGATATTGAACTTCGTGACCTGTGAGGCGGGATGCTCCTTCGGCAAGACACTGTGCTTTCCGTGACAATCCCAGCACTGCGGGGCGAGGTCTTCTCCGGCCAGCGCCAGCCTGCCGTGCAGGCTCTTGTTGTACACGTCCGACACGTCGTCGTGGCACATCCCGCAATCGACATCGCCCACTTCCGGTTCATGCGGCAGTTCCACACCGGCCAGCTCCTGATGGCAGTCGACACACTCAAGCTCGCGGTGGACGGACTCTCCGAGCGCGTCGGGGTCGGTGTAGAGAGAGATCGTTACGCCGGCGCGCCGAGCCGTTAACCCCGGATCATCGTGGCACATCAGGCAGTCATCGTTACTCTGTCCCACCGACAAACATGGCAGAATAGAGATCAAAGTAACGGCCACAACGGCCCATAAGGTAATTGGCTTGTCAATTACCTGTTGTGCGCAGGTAGAAGGCGCTTTGCTGGCGTCGTGTCGTATCAATGCTGTCATACCCACCGCATTACTTGACGTTATCCGTACCTGGGTCGTCGCCGGCGGCTCCGGAGCCTGAAGGGCTTTCCATCACCGGATGTCGGGTCTCACCGTGAGATCGCCCGTCCAATGCCAGCAAAGAGGGGTCTTCCGGGTGTTCGCTTCGAAGCATATCGATCGGCATCTTGCCCGTGTACCAGGACGGATTCATCGGATACACCTTCGGATTGAAGACGGTCGAGTACATGTGCCACACGAGAATGGCTAACGTGGCCAGCCATGCCTCATAATAATGAATGACAAGCATGACGTCGAGCGCCCCTTTGGGGAACAGCATGACAACGAGATTATCGAACCACAGAGCGATGCCGGTTAACGCCATAACGATCGTACCCCAGACAAGAGCCCAGTATTCGGCCTTCTCGACATAGCTGAATCGGCCGAAATCAGGATGGTCTTTCCGGAAGCCGAGGTTGTACGTAACCATGTGCACGAACTGGGTAATGTCTTTCCAGGTGGGTAGCATGTCGCGGACGAACTGACGGCCCCGGTGCCCTGTGAGGTAAATCACGTGCCAGATAGTCGTCAACATGAACAGCACTGCAGCGACGCGATGAATGATACCACGGAGATCGGCGCCGCCCTCCCAGCCAAAAAGCCACTGGCTCCACCAGGCCTCGTAAAATCGGAGCGAAAATCCTGAAATGACCAGGACGATGAACGTCACCATGAGGAATGTGTGTTGCCAGACCTCGTTCGGTGTCATGCGGCGTATCTGAGGCAGCTTGTTCAGACCCCGGATCTGCTTAAGCAGGTCAATGAGCCAGTGTACGATCATCACGCCGATCACGACGACGATGATCACAATGTAGATGCTCTTGATGATATTGGCCAGATTGGTCTGCGAGACGCCCGGCTGTCCGTGAATCTGGGTTGCAGCCGCCATCTGTTCGGTGATACCGGCGTGACATTGCCCGCAGGTTTCCTTCAGATTCGACGGGTGGATTGACGATGTCGAGTCGGTATGGGGGAGAATCCGATGGGCTCCGTGACAGGAAGCGCAGTTCGCCACCGTCAGGTCACCGGCGCGGCTCTTCAACCCGTGATAGCTGTCCACCCAACTCTGGACCCGGCCTACCGGGGTGCCGTACTTTTCATTTAAACGGGCCGATTCGTGGCACGGCGCACAGGTTGCCTCCGCGACTCGTGTCGGACTGACACGGGACTCCGGGTTGTCCGGCGATATAATGCCATGCTCGCCGTGGCAGTCGGTGCACACGGGGGCGTCCGTCTCGCCGCGCTTCACGAGTTTGCCGTGGATCCCCTCCCAGAAGTCCATCTCGACATTATGATGACACCGGCCACAGGTCGACGGAATATTGAAGTGATTGATTGATGACTCCGGATGATCCGGTGAATAAATTCTGTGGGCCGTGCCGCCGGTCGAATGGCAGTCGTTGCAGGTCGCAGCGAAGTAGACCCCGCCCAATGAAGCCGTTCCGTGAACCGAGGATTTGTACAAATCCACCGCCCGCCCGAACAGAATCTCGTGCTTCTCGGTCAGGTCGATGTCTTCGTGGCAGGATCCACAGGTGGCCGGAAGGTTCATCGGGTTGACACGCGACTGCTTGTTCGAAGAGGGGAGAATGTCGTGTTTGCCGTGGCAATCAGCGCAGTCGGGAATATCCTCGCCGCCGGGGAATGTCAGTCGGCCGTGACGATGGTATTCACCGGCCGCGTCATCATGACAGTCGCCACAGGCAACTCTGGGCAATTCCTCGGCGTGGGGGAGTTCCGTGATGCCGGAGTGACAGTCTATGCACGCCATGCCCTCGTGAGTGGAGCCGTTGTGGGCTTCCATGACCGAAGGCTCGCTTTCAATGACGGCCCCCTCGTGACACATGAGGCAGTTTTCGGAATTGCCGGGATCTTCCTCCTGGGCCAATACGGGTCCGCCAAAGGCAAGGAGGATGGCTGCCAGAAGCAGGACAGCGGTCAGTCCCGCTGACTGGCATCGAAGAAGAACTCCCGTTGAGCGGCCGTCGAACGACGATCCACGGAATTGAAGCAAGGTGGGTTCGTGCACGCTTTGTCTCCCAACAAAAGTGTCCGTCTTCCGGTCCTTGATGCCCGGGACGACGACGCGTTATCTGTCAATCTGGACACGAAGATACACGTGGCACTATCTTCGCGCAAGTGAATTTTTTCACTTTATGGGCCAATTAGAGCTATTTCCTCATCTTTGGAATAGGTCGGTACATGCCCGCCGGGACTTAAGTGAAATCAATGCATACAAGCGTCATACAGCCGGCACCCGACGGCCGTAAGAGGACTCCCCCCAATCCTGTAGACTCTGGGTTTTTTCTTGAATTGGCCGGTAAAATACGTTAGGAATAACTAACTTACGGACTCGCCCGCGGCCGGACACAGGACTCCGCCGGAGGTCCCGTTCGAGCGAACAGGAGATCGATAAATGCAGGGGAATCCGATTCCCGTTTTTGACGGCCACAGCGACTCGCTGCTCGAGTGGTTCTTTGAGGGCGAAAGGGATATGTCGGCCTTCCTGGAGGGCCAGGGTTCAAAGCACATGGACATCGTCCGCGCCCGGGCGGCAGGAATGGTCGGCGGCTTATGCGCTATTTGCACGCCGCCGAGCTGGGGAGGACACGAGTCCTCGCGTGACAGGGCGATTCGGCGAGCGGGCGGATACGAGGTACCGCTGCCGGCGCCTCTGGATCCGGAGTACGCCGCAGAATTCGGCCTGGTTGCGGTGGAGGCGATGCACGCTCTCGAGCGGAAAGCTCACGGCAGACTGAGAGTTGTCCGCACTTCCGCAGATTTGGATCGCCTCGCGACTGACGAGACGTTTTGGATCATCATCCATCTTGAGGGGGCCGAGCCGGTCTGCGAGGACCTCTCTAACCTGCAGCGATTGTATGACTTGGGGGTGAGATCGATCGGTCCGGTGTGGAGCCGGCCCAACGTTTTCGGCCACGGAGTTCCATTCAAGTTCCCGTCCTCTCCGGACACGGGCCCAGGTCTGACAAAGGCAGGGCGGAGGCTGGTGGAAGCGTGTCAGCGACTCGGGATTCTCGTCGACCTAAGCCACATCACGAAAAGGGGCTTTGATGATGTGGCGGCGCAGAGCGTTCAGTCGCTGGTCGTATCTCATGCCGGGGCTCATGCTTTGTGCCGGTCTGCGAGGAATCTGACTGATCAGCAGTTGGACACGATCGGCCGAACCGGCGGGCTGGTCGGCGTGACCTTTCATGTCGCCGACCTCCGGGAAGACGGGGCGCTGAACCCGGACACGCCGATTGACCGCATCGTAGATCACATTGCCCACATAGCCTCCCGGATCGGGATCGAACACGTTGCGCTCGGCTCGGATTTCGATGGCGCCACGATTCCATCGCAGTTGTGCGACGCAAGCGGATTGCCGATATTATTAGGGAGACTGAAGGAGCGCGGTTTTGACGACGACAGCTGCCGCAAGATCGCAATCGAGAACTGGATTCGCGTATTGAAGGCGGTTCTGGGTGGGACTGGAGCACGAAGGGAAGAGGGCGGGGAGGCTGATCGGCGGTAAGCAGTCGATTGCCGGGCGTATCCATCATATAGAGCTGTACGTAAGCGACCTCGATCGCAGTCAGGAATTCTGGCGGTGGCTTCTGTTGCGACTTGGATATACGCTATACCAACAATGGGAGCACGGGTTCAGCTACCGGCTCGGAGATTCCTACCTCGTTTTTGTTCAGGCCGAAGAAGAGCATCTCCAGCCGGCGTATCATCGATGTCGCGTTGGGCTCAACCACATCGCCCTGTATGTTGACTCCCGGAAGGCAGTGGACGAACTGACCAATCAGCTTCGAGGGCGGGGTGCCACGATTCTCTACGAAGACCTGCACCCTTACGCCGGCGGACCCGAACATTACGCCGTCTATTTCGAAGATCCTGATCGAATCAAAGTGGAGCTGGTGGCGCCCGATAGGTAGGGTTCCCCGGCAGGCGGACCGCCCGTTTACTCCACATCCTCTGATACAACGTGATTCCCGGCGCAGAAACGATTGACCGCAGCCTTCTGTTCATGGCTGGAAAATCGCTTCGTGACGTTAGGAAGTAATGCAAATAGCCATGGTATCCAATCTGAACAAACACAGCAGGTGTGTTTTCGTCGGCGTCGGAACCCACTGTCTGTTTGCCCGGACCCACTCCGATCGCGTTTGCCGGCGATGCGTTCGGGGGGCAGGATATCGAAGGCGCCTTTCTCTCGGGGATGGCCGCCGCGGATCGTATCGCTGACATAGTGGGCGCATGATGCGACTGACCAGTATCGGACAACTCAGGCTCGGATATCTAATGCACGGGTTGGCGCTGGACCTGAAATTCCAATAGAAGGGTGTCCGTCCATGCCGCGATTAGACGCCGTGTGTACTCGTTGAGTGAATCAACCGGACATGATCCCAAGCCAAATTTCTTCCACGTCGCCGCAGGGCTGAGTCTCTCATCTTCGGCCTTGGGCGGTCGTGCAGTACGAATCTGTACATAGCGTTCCAGTTGCATCAGGGCACCGAAGAAGTTGTGTGGAAGGATACTGTCCGGCTGGGTATCTGCCGAGTAGCCGTCTATCCAAACGCTTACATACCCTGCATTCAACAGGAATGCGGAACGAGTGATCGCCAGTCCAGCCGGGTCAAAGCGCGAGGTCAAATGGGCGGTTACGTCGGACGTCGAGGCATCGGCCGTCCGTCCCTCTATATGGCTGGACACATAAATGTGCATCGAGTCCAACCCGACTAGCGAGCGCCTGTCACGATTGACGCGTCCATCACGCACATCGGACCTGATTCTACTATCCGAACACCCCGTTGCCGTGATCAACAACGCAAGGCCGGCTGGCATTGCGATCCTTCTCATTGATTTCTCTCCGCGTAACATCAGTTAAGTTCGCGTAGGTGGAAGATAACAGGTACGGAGAGTGATGGTTGCTAGAAGTTGGTTGGTTCAGCAGATGAGAAGAATGCTGATAGGGATCCGAAAAATCAGAGGGCGACGGCTTTCTGAAGAGCCATCGCCCGAAAACATTATCGCAAAAAGATCTCAGGAGTTGGCGACTTTAAATCGTGCTACCATTTGTTGCAGACTCTCGGCCTGACGGTGGAGTTGTTCTGCTGCCGCTGCGGACTGGTCCGCGCCGGAACTGGTATCGCGGGCGATATTGGCCACACTCTGAACGTTTTTGGAGATCTCTTCGGCCGTGCTGGACTGTTCCTGGGCGGCCTCAGCGATGTGTCTGATCATATCCATGACCCGCTGGGAAATTGCCACGATTTCGGTCAGGCTGTCACCGGCCTGATCCACGAGTTCGCGCCCTTTGCCGACTTCAGAGATGCCGACCTCCATCGATGATACCGCATCGGCGGTTTCGGCCTGTATCGTCTTGATCATCGAGGCGATTTCGCCGGTGGCGCGGCCGGTGCGCTCGGCAAGTTTTCGAACTTCGTCGGCCACGACCGCGAACCCCCGTCCTTGTTCTCCTGCGCGGGCCGCTTCGATAGCAGCATTCAGTGCCAGCAGATTTGTCTGGTCGGATATCTCATCGATGACGGAGACGATTTTTCCGATTTCGTCGGCCGACGTCGCCAGCTTGCGGATGGCGTCGGCCGAAGCGCTGACGACTGCGTTCACCTGTTGCATCTCCCGGATCGTCCGGCTGACGATCTCACCGCCCTGACGCGCGACCTCCGAGGCGTTTTCCGAGGCGCTGCTCGCTTCACCGGCGTTCTGTGACGATTCCATAATGGTCTGACTCATCTCCTCTATGGCGGCGGTGACCTGCGACATCTGATCTGTCTGTGTCTGTGCCCCCCGCGACATCTCTTCCGACGACGACGAGATCTGGTTTGCGGCGGTGACCAGCTGAGAGGCATTGTCCGCCAGCTGGCGTACCATTCCGGAGAGATTCATCGCCATGACCGAGAACGATGTCCCCAGCGCGTCCTGTTCCGACTTTGGCTTGACGCGCACGGTGAGATCGTTGTCAGCGATCCGTCGCGCCGCATCCGCCAACTCCCTCAGGTACTCCTGGGATGCTCGAAACGCCTCGGCCAGACCACCGATCTCATCTCGTCCGGTGTAAGTCACGTTGAAAGAGATGTCGCCCTGGGCGAGCGCCGAGCCGGCGCCCTGCAGCATCTTGATCGGCCGGGTGATCGTGCGCTGGAAGATGTACGCCATGAGCAGCCCTATGAGCGAGCCGACTATCGATACCACGATCATGAGTTTCAGTGTGAAACCGCTGCGCCGATGCAGATCATTCAAATCCGTCTGAATCCAGAGCCGGGCAATTTCCTTGCCGTTGCTTTCTATTCCCCTGGACACCGTGAGCGCGTGATCGGTCATCAAGGGTTTCTTACGCGCTTCGGCCGGCAACGAGGGCAGCGCCGCAAGGTCCTGGCCGAGATACGATGCAAAGGTTGTGTTGTCGGACAGGGTGAGGGCAGCCCACATGACATTCTGGTCACGTGAGAGTGCACCGAGTATCTCGTTGGCGCTTTCGGTATCGTCAAATTCTACCGCAGGGCGGCTATTCTCGGATACGATGTCAGCCAGCAGCCGGAATTCCTCCTTCAGACTGTCGGCAATGCTTTCCTTCTGGAAGTTGTAGTAAACCATCGATGTCAGGACGAGCAGTGCGGTAGTGGTTGTCACGATCCCCACCGCCAGGCGAAATCCGATAGACAGGTCTCTCAGGCGCATCAATGGTCCTCCCTCGCAGATAGAAGTAGCGAATCGGTTTTTACGCACGAGCTTGTATGTCTGTTATCGAACATTGCCGCTAACCCTTTAATAACCCCTCCCGTGATCATCCCGGCGGGTCCGTTCACGGGCCGGTGCCAGGAATGAACTGCGCAATTTACGGACAAACGGGCGCGCGATTTATGTCCGGGCGTTAATCACTGCCCGTCTCTTGTCGATGCCGTTGAAGTGGAACGGGACCGGACAAGGCGCCTGCCCGTAGAATTGACTGGTCTGCGCCCGTGGTCGCGGGCGCTGGAAGGGGAGTAAGCAATGCGACGTATGGTATCGATCGTGGGATTCGTGCTGTGCCTGATCTCAGTCAGTCAGGCGCAACCGGACGAACAGGCGGTCGCCGCGTATAAGGCTGCCCTGATGATCAAACTCGTGGAGTATGTGAGCTGGCCCGAAGGACAGGGACCGGCGGCCGGAGAGTCCATGGTCATCTCTGTGGTCGGTGACTCGAAGATCTTCGAGGAATTGCAGAAAATCGCCAACTTCTCGGCTCTGGAACCGAAGCCGAAAGTCCAACACCTCGCCGAAGACGGCGACTTTTCCGGAACTCACGTCATGTTTATCACTACGTCTGACGAGTCGACGCTTGCGACCATCCTCGGAAAGATCGAAAGCGAGTCGATTCTGACGGTCGGTGACGCAGAAGGATTCGGTCAGGCCGGTGTCATGGTGAACTTCATCCGCAACGTCGACGCGAAGGCGAAGGAGAAGTTCGAAGTCAACCTGCCCAAGGTCAAAGACGCGGATCTGAAGATCAGTTCGAAGTTTCTGAAACTGGCGCGCATTATCGAGGAGGGCTGACCGGCGGTCAAAGCCTATCCGGCTTTTAGAGCAGACGGAATTCGTCAGGCGGACCGGAGCGCCCGGAGGGGGCGCTTCGGTTTTTTTTCGAATTGTACTCGCGGGTTGCCAATACTTATCTTATAGCACATAGTGGCCTGTCGAACCCGCAGGCCGGTTGTCGGGTACAAGAGTCAACCCAATCAAGTACGAGGCAAACGGTGTCCGGAGATCTTCACAAGACCTCGGTGGTGGAGATAGTCGATTTCCGCCCAAAGCTGGCCCGATACTTTCGCGACCTGAACTACTCCTGGCTGGAACGATATTTCGAGATCGAGCCGTATGACCGGATCGTGTTGAACGATCCGTTGGGGCAGGTTATTCGGCTCGGTGGGTGTGTCCTGTTTGCCAGGTTCGAGGGTCAGATCGTCGGCACCTGTGCCCTGCTCAAGCACACGGAAAAGAAGTACGAGCTGACCAAGATGGCTGTGGACGAATCCTGTCAGGGGAGAGGGGTCGGCCGGAAGCTGGTCGAAGCGGCCTGCCAACGGGCGCGAGAACTCGGAGCGGAGAGCCTTGTGTTGGGAACCAGCAGGATCCTCGAGACCGCGAACCACCTGTATCTGTCGTGTGGCTTCGAGTACGTAGACTCTTCGGTTATTGGTCCTATCCCATACAAGCGCGAGACGGTCGTGATGGCTCGATCGCTGACCGGTCCTCTGCCCGGCGACCTCGTTCGATAAACCTCTCCCGGCTGGCGGCTTTATGCCCAATCATGGAGGCGCCGCTCAATTACGTGGTCTCAATGGCCGATAATCAGTATATGCAGATCAACTGCTGCAAAACGGGGTGGCCGCACTCACATGAAAGACCTCAGACGGAATGACCGACGCTGGACAAGCGACTATTACGTGCTTTTCGATCGGGAATCGGGGGAGGCCATAGGCCGTGTCCTGAACTTCTCTGAAAACGGGCTGCTCATCATGAGCGCGGAGCAGATACCGATCCCTCATCTCCTGCGCTGTCGGATGACCCTGCCGCGTCCCGTAGACGGGAGGTCTGAGGTACTGCTCGACGCCGAGAGTCGCTGGGGTCGTCACAATGAAAAAAGCGACTGGTTTGAAACAGGGCTGTTTATCGTTGCCATGCCCGCCGGCGACCGCGCGGTATATGAACGCCTGGTTCGCGAATCCCCCGAGACGAGGCCGGCGCCGCATCCACCACGGTGAAAGTCTTTCTCCGATGCTATTGTGCAAATCATGCGCAGTATCCGGGGGTAACCGCGGTTATGACCGTACCGGATCGACCGATACTAGTGTAGACGGGGCTCGCGCGGTTTGACCCTGTGAGGGTCCAGCGCCCCGCCGAACGCCAAAGAAGTGATGAAAGCGCTATGACTTCAGCCAACCATCGTCCTCGCCTCGATGAAATCCTGGCCGATAAGCAGCAGCTGTCGGACGAGCAAATTCGAATTGCCCTCAAGCACCAGAAGACATTCGGCGGGAAATTCGGCTCTCATCTGCTCCATCACGGTTTTGTCAGCGAGGGCGAGCTGGTGGCGGCACTCGAAAAACAACTCGAGTGCAAAGGCGTTCAACTCTCCGGACTGGATATCCCTCAACCTATAATCGCAATGCTGCCGGCGAGCGTGGCGTTTACCCGCAAGATCATTCCCTGTGCGTTCGACGAAAAAACCAACACACTGACGGTGGCCTGCGAGAATCCACGCGATGGGGCGCTGCTCGATGAACTGCACGCGCTCGTGCCCGGTCGCACGATCAGGCTCTGCGTGGCTGTCGAACTGTCTTTGAACCTTGCCATAAGCCGGTACTATGGCGGCGACCACGCCTCAGAATCGGGCTTCATCGGCGAGCACCGGGGCGCCTCACTGGCCGGCGGATACACCTACGAGCTGGCACGGCGAAATCCGGAGGAAGGAACCGTTTTGCTCGTCACCGGCGACACCAGCTACGCGTCGGTAATAAAGCTCCTGCTCGAACGGAGCACCTACAAGGTCCAGCACGCCGAGTCGGTGGAGAAAGCCCGCAAGCTCCTGGCCGGGGGTGACTACGCGATCGTTCTCGTGCACGACACGGGGAAGGGGGAGGGCGCCGATCTGCTCCAGCACCTCGGAGACCTGCAGCGCGCCCCGCGCCTGCGCTGCTTCGATACGATCGCCGACCTGATCCTCGAGAACGACACGGCCTTGTACCCCAATGATCCGCTCCATCATGATCTCGAACTGTTTACCTCACTTCTCACGATCAAGGACCGCCAGCCGACTTCGTACAGCGCGAAAACAACCCACTATGCCGACCGCCTTGCCGTCCGCCTGAATCTCAACGAGAGCCAGCGCCGAAGCCTCATCGAGGCGTGCCATCTGCTCGACCGCGCCAAGCTGTACAACATGGCGACCGGTCCGCGCAGCCTGCGAAGACTGCTCAGTCTCGCAACGAAGATCCTGCAGTCGGTCTACTACAAACCCGACGCCCTGGACATGCTCCGTTGCATGTACCTCGACCTGTCGGCATGGCAGCAAAGCGACCTGCCGGTGCAGGCGATCGGCGGAAACATTCTGACTATCGTTGACATGTTCCACGAGCAGGTCGTACCGAACCAGAGACTCACGCTGGAGCGGTTCGAGGCCATTCGCACCGCGCTTGAGGCTCACGTCGGCCGGCTGGTATTACCCGACGTGCTTGTCGCATTCGTTGCCCTGATCCGGGAAGAGGTGCTGAACTCGCCGATGTTTTCCCGGCTCGGGCAGATCATGATTTTCACCGATGATGCGACGGCAACCGAGCCGCTCGAACTGCGCCTCAGGGCGGAGTCATTTCGCACGATCAGCTGCGACCTGCGGGAGCTGTTCTTGCAGTTGTACCGGCGCAGCGTACCCGATGTTCTTGTTTTGTATCTTCAGGCGCACCCGCGCGAAATCATTTCACAAGTCAACGACCTGGTCCGCTTGGGGATTGACTTCAAGTCCGTACCCACGTTTTTGATCGCGCGGGGAAGTGTCATGCCGCACCTTACGTCGCTACTCGAGGAAGGCATAGAAGACATCATCGACAATGACTCCAGTCTGGATATGGTCGCCCTCAAGATCAAGAAGGCATGGAATCAGAAAGAAAGACTTCCCGAGCAGGACCGTGACGGCGAGAACGGTCATCTACAGTCCCGCGGCAGCCTCAATGACATGAACCTGATCGATCTGCTGCAGGCACTCGGGCCAAGCCGCAAGACCACCCGCATCACCGTCACTCCGGAATCGCCGAGCAGGGAGCGCCTGGAAATCTGTCTGGATCACGGCAATATCGTCTGGGCCAAGTTGGGTGCGCTCGAGGGCGCAGACGCCATTTATATCGGCATGACCTGGGAGCGCGGCAGCTGGTCGGTGGAGCCGATTCTCGACGGTAACGTGAGCCAGCCCAATAACTTCCTGTCCAACGAAGCGATCCTGATCGAGGGTTGCCGCCGCAAAGACGAAATCGCCCGGCACCTGTTCTGACCGTCCCGTGCCGGCGTTCCGCCGGAAAGTCATCACTTCTCCGATCAAAAATCCGGAACTTAGCGGCTCGGGCCTGCGTTCTCTAATGAGTAAAATGGATAATAAGGACACACAATGCCCATACTGGACGGGCCGTGTCCGGTCTCCAAGTCATCGAGTCGGCAATGAACTACGACGTGGACGAAGCACTGTACCACTATGACAACATCCAACTGATGCTGGACGGTCTGCCTCGCGAGCTGTGGTCGATATTCCTGCCGGAGGACGAGGACGACCTCCCGGACCTGGAATTCAACATCATTCATTTCCGCCGCCGGGAAGGCGAGCGCGAGCAGGTAATGGCGCTGCAGGGATTGTGCGACCTTCCCCTGCGCCCCAATCAGCCGATTCAGGAGGCCCGTCAGAAAGCCCGCTTGCAGGGACTTCGCAAAGGCCGCCTGTTCGACCAGTGGCAGGAACGGCGCCGGGAGGCGGGCCCCGATGATGTCTACCCCGGGGCCACCGGACGTTGAGCACGTGACCGCCAGTCATTCGCCACACCAGTACCGACAGCTGATTCCTCAAAAAAGCAGGCGGAACCATCCGTCTGGTTCCGCCGGTCACACTGCGGATCAGGAGCGACTCGGCCACTATCGCCGATGCTGCCGTCGTACTACGGCGAGCGACAACAACCCCAGGCCGACCAGTCCAAATGTGGCGGGCTCCGGTATGACGGCAGAGTTTCCGAATGAGATGTTGTCGTTGTACACGGCGTTTACTCCGTCGTCGCCGAATCCATAGAATCGGGCGAAGGCTACGTCCTGGGCGGCAGATCGCGCCGTCAGCGTGTACCACTGATCATCGAGCCCGAAAACCGTCCGGCTGACTACGATTTCCCCGGCCGCATTGTACAGTTCGAGTGTCAACGGATCATCGCCCTCGAAGAGCTGGAAGTCGACTGACACGAAGTCGACCGGTCCGGTAAACGTGGCCTGGATATACCCCCCGCCGTTACAATACGAATCGAGCACGATTGTGCCCGACGGTCCTCCGAAATAGCCCGATCGTATATCGCGTGAGCCGAATATGTCATATCCGGCAAACGTGATACCGAGCGCGGCATACTGGTCACTGACCAACGTTCCGTCGGAAAGATCATCAAAGTCGATAGTTGTCAGTGGAAATGCGACGATGTCCGAACCCGGGCCAACGAGGAGGATGATCATTCCGGCGATGAGTGCGCGCAGCGCGTGTTTCATCTTCGGTACCTCCCTGCGTCGAAGGCTGTCACATGATGTGCCCCCGTTCCGCGTGTGAACCGGGAAGAATGCAAGTTCGGTGCCGAAGTGCGAAGTGCTTGCAATGCAACACGCGTCGTATGGGGCCGAAGAAGCTGATTTCACGAAAGGATCATGCGGACGCACAGAATCGGCACCGTAATGCGATGCGGACGATTGCAGCCGGCTTAGTCAGGTGTGACACAACCGGACCGCTTCCGGTCGGATCCTGACGCGTCTGGTTGTTACGGAGACATTAAGAGAAAATACCGGGGGAGCGGCTCGAACGCTCGACCCCCAGATCCACAATCTGGTGCTCTAACCAACTGAGCTACCCCGGCATGGCGAGACCAAAAGTAACACAAAGATCGGGCAAGTCAAGATTGATTTGCCCCTGACACAAAACAGGCGGGTACGACCGCGGTCGACCCGCCTGGGTGTTTGTTCACGTTATCAGTTTAATATCAGCCGCAGGTTCCGGACGAGCAACTGCCGCTGTCGCAACCCGCGCCGACTCGTACGACGAATCCCGTACGACCCCCGATCGTAACATGATCGATCGAGATTTCGTCGAACTGCTTCAGGAACTCCTTCAGCCCGGCCTCAATATACGTCTCGATACCGTTGTGTTCGAGCTTTTCTAATCCATCCACTGACTCATCCAGAGCCAACCCCAAACTGGGGCCCCCTCAGCCCATGCCCTGGAAGTAAATGACAAGGTGGTTGCCCTTGCCTTTATCGGACGCCAGGAATGTCTTGAGCTCCTGGCTGGCCTTGTCGGAAACGTTTAGCATAGTAGTCCTCAAATTGCCGTCTTCGTCGATATCGGTCAATCTTTAGATGAAAATATACCCCTTTTGATTCAGAATAGCGATCAAAGAGTCTCAAATTCACCATAAATGGAATAGACGCCACCGGGACGGCGACGTCTATCGCTGTAAGATATTTGCAATTAAGGGGTTACTGGCAATCGTAAGGTACCTGACCACCCAGGAACAAATAATTCGTGAGGTAAATCTCGTCACTCAAATCAATGGAACCGTCGGCGTTGAGATCTGCTTCGTCAAAGCATTCAGGTGCGGCCCCGCCTTGCAAGAGGTAGTTGACAAGGAACATAAGGTCTGCTAGATCGCAGATATCCTGTTGGTCGCCGTTTACATTGCCCCGGACACCAAGACAGCAGGCGCCTACGAACACGGAATCGAGATGCATCAGGTAGCCGCTCTTCATCATGCCGATTGTCGCAAGTCCTTCATGTTCAAAGAGAACATCGCTGAAGGTAGCGATCCCGAGTCCATCGGTCTGCCTGGTTACATATACCGTGCTGTCCTGGGTCAGGCATACGGTTGCGCCAGCCACCGATTCGCCCGAGTCCGATATCACGGCCACGACAAAGGTCATCTGGCCGGGCGTAAGTGGAATCGAGAGCGAGCTGCGCAGTGTTTTTGGGACATCAGAGAACACGCTGAGCTGGGGATCTCCAAGCAGCATATAGGCGTGGTAGGCGAACCGACGGTAGTTGTCAAGCCAGGCATCTGAGGGTGTCAGCGCAGCTTTTGCCAGTGCGAACGCTTTGCCGATTTCGTACCCGTCCTCGAACATCAAGTCCATCATGTCGTAACAGAAATCCGGGTAGCTGGCGGCCAACCAGTCCAGATTGCTTGACCCGATGTAAGCAACGCCGCCGCCATTCGGGTTCAGCATAAAATGCCGGCCGATGGCAGCGGTTGAGGAGAGGCAGTTGTTGAGGCAGGTCGAGTTGAAAAACACGCTGTATTTCCCAGTGTTCATCATGGAGTCTGCCATAAACGGGAACTCAATGGCGTCTCGATGCCACGGGGTGGTAGTCCAGTGCGTGAGGAAGTTGCCCGCCCATTGAGCCTGGCTGTTGTTGACGATCAAGCCATACCCGGCGCTCAACTCCGTCTTCACGGTCTGTGACGCCTCTTCGAAGAGTCTTGTTCTGTTGAGATTCGCTGGGAGATGGGGGATGAGGGTGTCCAGAAAATATTCTGTTTCGACCGGGTGATAGAAGTCTTCGGACTTGTCTATCGACACGATCACGCGAGTTCCCATCAGAAGCACCTCATTCTGGTAGTTGGTGTCGGCCGGGCAGGACTGGTATTCGACCAGCTTCCGAATAACGGTCGCTGCCTGGGTGCTGTCCACACACGGGATGCGCGCGACGAAAATATCCGGCTCATAGTCCGTCTGGTCGCCGTATCCCGGGGGTTCTCCGAAAAGATCGTTGCCGTTAGCGTTCCAGTCGCCGTCCAGATTGGTATAGTACGTGTCACCGGCGGGATGCGCCCTGAGAGAATTAACGATCATGTGAGGGATAATGTCGATATCTCCGCCGAGGATAGCCCAGTCCGACTGGTGGTTGTTGTGGTAGTCACGCAGGCACTCTCTGATCTTCACTTGAAGGCTGTCCCCGGCGTACGATGTCTGGATGTATTCGACCGTGACGATATCGGCAGGGATGCCGAACAGCGACTTCCATTCTGAATAGTGCTCGAACGCAGGCTTCATCTCTTCGTTCGTGATGATTAGTAGTCGCCCGAGGGCGAGTACCTGAGCGTTCGACAGGCACACGGCTGCAAACAGCGCTACTATCACAAGTTTCGTTTTCATCTTGTCCTCCCTCTATTCCGTTAGAACCGCTTGGCGCCGGCGTTCTTGATAGAGTCAACTTTTCGCTTCTCTTCCTTGCGGGCCGCTTCATAGACCTCCATACTCTGGAAGGCAGTCGGGAGATATGAATCGGGGGGATGATCGCCGTAGTTGAAGAGATTCCCGATGAATCGCAGAGTGCTGTCGTTGTTGAAGACGAAGTCGAGCGGTATAACTTGCTGCTGCTCGGTCTCGACTGTCCTGAAAGTGAATGACAAGTACTGAGGTCCGTTCACGGCCAAAGGGACGAACCCAGTGCGAAATTCTTCCTCCTCACCTCTTGTGAGCGACTTCACCGCCGTTGTAGGTTCACCAAGTACGCTAATGCCTCGCCTCCGAAGTTCAATCCTGACCGAATCAGCGATGCTCTTGATTGCGTTGACACGGCAGGAGATGTACGAGGTGTCTCCAATTCGGGGGACAGGTGTAATAACGCACGCGAAACGCAATGCATCATAGGGCGGAGCATTTGATGCGGGGTATGGTTCAAAAGCGATACTGTCACCCTCAAAGAAGATGGCAGGGTAGTTGATGCCTTTGTAAGCTCGGGTTCCTTTTTGAGTGGTATCGGCTGGATTACCCAGGTAGAGAAGGTTGCCGTCAACGTCAAAGGTCCAGCTAACCCCAAGCGCCCCGAACCGTTGATCGATCAGGTGAATGGCGAAGGAGCTGTTTCCTGCCATTAGCGGTGTTATTTCGAACTCACCTTTAAATGGTTCGTTGGTGTAAATTGGTGCCGGCCAGACAAAGAGCGTATCTGAGACTTCCACCCGGTATTCTTCGAAGGCAATGTGCACCAGGGTGTCACGTTCGAGGGGGTTATCGCCAATGTAGTTGGCCACGGAGTTGAAGTAGATTTCGAATCGAACTCTCGTCTTCTTCAGCGGTTCCGGCAGACTCTCAAAATAGACCGTGCCGGAGATTATCCGAGGGGCGTATCTCAAACCAATCTGGTCGAAGGTGTGGAATTCTATGGTCTGGTTGATCTGCGCCTGCGATGCTGAGAATGTCAGTAGCGCCAGGCCGGTTATGGTAATAAGGAAGTATTTCATAGGTCACCATCGTTCTTCATGGTTTCAGTCGGCTCGCTCGGCTGTGACGAGAATTCGGTTGTCCGGTCCGCGCGACTGTTGTATGTGGCGCTGGTATCGATGTCGTATACTATACTTGATGCCTGGCAGAAATCGGAGTCTGTCGTCAGGTGATTGTCTCGAAAGATATTGCATATCTCAGTGCGCATTGGATCGAACACCAGCGAATCGGTGAACCACGGATTGGCCGGGTCGTGAAGCATTCTGTCCAGGAACGTGCGCAGCGCCCGCGTCTGTTGACCGCCAGTGCGGTAGTTGAAGATGCTCTTCATGATGACTTCGAGCATATACTGCGGACTGCGCACAAGGTCATCTTCGGCGATTGTTCGCGAAGCAGGCGTGGTCCGGTTGTCATATAAGTCGTACAGTATACTTGCCACGCAACCTTCGACGCTATCCGCCTCGTACGTCGTCGCAACATTTGAGTCCGTCCCCTGCCAGTACTGGTTCGTTTCCAGATGATGAGGGCCGGTCAGCCCCGTAGTTGATCGGAGCAATTCGTCCTTGGTGGATATCCCATGGACGAACTCCGAGAACCCCTCATCGAATGCGAAAACCGTATCGGTGACCGAATTCCGCCAGTGCGGCGAAGAACTGGGCGCCGGAGGCCGCACCACGTTGTTTTGTAGCATATACATGGCTTGATGCCCAAGCTCATGGCAGGCGATCTGATTAACATACTCCGACGCAGGCATTACGATCACTGGATTGAGGCCAGCCAACCCCCAACCACTGAGGGTGGCGGTCCCGGATGTATCCATGTAAACATCAACGAGACTTCGGAAATCCCAGCCCGCCAAACTGAACGGTTCAACCTGAGACAACAGGGAGTCGGTAGTGAAGAGGTCGCGAGTGATACGCAAGGCAGGATAGAGTGCGTCAGGGCTGACGAAAGTTGAGCTATCAATAAGGAGGGTGATTGTATGTTGTGCTGCGGTTGCAGTGGTGTTGGTGTTGAACGATCTGCGGAAGTACCCGCTCGTGCCATAGTTCTTGACAGGCAAGTACGGCGGTGGTTGTTCTGAAGAGATTCGAGCATATATATCGAAGTTTCCTGAGGCTATTTCAGCCGTGTAGTGTCCATTGGCATCTGTGGTGACCTGGGCGAGGACCGTGGTTGTCCAGCCGGGGCGCACGAACTCAAACTGAAACCCAGCGAGGTTCTGGTAGGTGGCAGTCAGTGGATCAAGTAATGATAACTGACCTTCTAGATGCACTGACCAAAGCAGCTGCAAAGGGGAAGAGCAGTTGTTCCACGGACCGCCCGAGGGAGAATGTGGTAGTTCCTGCGAGTCGTCAATGACGGCGAACACGTTCATAGCCCCTGATTGAGGACCATTGATTGTGAACGTTTCCGAGACTGTTTCGTATGGAGCAATATCATCCCAGACACGATTAGATCTATCGACTGACGAATAGCACGTGTGTGGCGTCCACTTGAGGTCAACGTCGAACCCATACTCGAACTTGGATCTTGCATACAAGCTATCCGGATTATTGTTTCGCCAGTTCACAGTAATGGTTGCTGAGTTCTGGGGGTATACTGTGCTGGTCGTCACGTTTGTAAGCTGGAGATCCCACTCGTAGGGCGTGTACGTGAGCGTAATGGTCACTCCCTGCACCCAACCGAATCCCTCGCATTGGTCAATAGCCGAAGGTCCCATTATCAGAACGAACTTGTCTTTGGAATCGTTGTGGAAGTACCCTTCCTCTGCTTCTCCGTAGGAGTGAGCATCTCCTCGGAGCACTATTGAGCCGGATTCGGGGTAAAGCCCGTTGGTTCTCACGTAGAAATCCCAATTGACGCTGTAATCCATTGGCTCGACCTTGACATCTATGTAACCATAATCTGCATAGAAGTAGTACACCAAAGTCGGCATTTGGGAAGGGCTGCAATCGACCCACTGGTTGATTATGTGCTGTCTGCTAAAGAGTGTCTGTCGTGGGCCGAGATACGTGGTAGAATCGCCTGGGATGTACAGCGGGTATTTCTGGGTCGAATCCGCATTGAATCCGTACGTGGCCAAATACTCCAGCCGGCTCATAGTTGTGTCTTCTGCCGCCGCAGTAAGGCTGGCTGAGGACAGGCAAGAGATCAGGCCGCAAAGCAAGAAAGCAAGCCGCCACTGAACGGGTTTTTCCAACATCAGGTACCTCCCCTGAACTGATTATTGTTTGTCTGATGGGGAAGATGGACAATGATGCTGAGGCTGGATGCCTCCCCCGCATTTCAATCATCGTGCGGTGAATCACCGCTCGCTCTTGTAAGCTAATGCCTTCTACCGCCGAGTGTCACGCGGAAAGTCTGTTGTTATTGCGTGCGATGCGGAAATACCTACCCGCAGTGCTCGCTTTTGTCGCCGCAGCTGGCGCAGCCGCCGGCGCCCTCAACTTTGATCGTAAACCCCGACCGGTCGTCCATCGTGATGTAGTCGATTCGGATCCCCTTGAACTGCGACAGAAACTCGCGAAGTTTCGGGTCGATATACGCTTCGATTCCGTTCGCTTCGATCCGCTCCAGTTCGTCGACTTTGGTGTCGACTGTCAGGCCCAGCGATGGTCCGGAACAGGCCATGCCCTGGAAGAAGATGATCAGGTGGTTGTCTTTGCCACGGTCGGATTCGAAGAACTTGTGAAGCTCTTCACAGGCCTTGTCAGATACTGCCAGCATACTCAATACACCCTCAGAGGTTGAAACTACTACCGCCCAATATATGGAGGATTCTGCGGGAACGACTTGACAAAAATCAAAAAACTCCGATCGCTCGACCCCGCTGACCGGGGCGACCCATATCGGTTCGGGGCGGGAGCCCATAATCGTGTCAATTATTGTCGGACGGCGGTGCCGGCAATCCGGGGCCGCGAACGGACACCAATGAGTCGCGGTCGATCACGAGGTTCCGGGCGGGGCGCGAAAAGCCAGTTTTTTTGAGGATATGAGACGGCTTGGCGTTGCCCGAAATGGGCTGCGGGTTGCGGTTTTTCAGGGGGCGGGGTATCGGGACTAATGAACTTGCAGACCGCGGTTTACAAAAATTTAACGAAAGGGCTTGACAAGGTTCGGCTAAAGTATTAGTCTTGTCGGCCGATTCAAAAGACGGCCATCGAATACGGGAACAACGCCATATCGACGGTTGTTTTAGTTGAGCCGGCAGGCGGCCCGGAAGGGTCGCACCGGATCACACCGGATTAAAAAGTCGAAAAAAAGGTCTTGACAGACCGACCGAGCCCCGGTATACTGGGCATCTGCCGACAGAAATGTCGCGCAGGTTTTTTTTCGACCGAACAAGTTCTTTGACAACTAAATAGCCATGCTAAAGACGGGCACATGCGACCGCTCGCATGTGGCGAGGTCTTTCGCAAAATCCTTTGATTTTGTGTATTCCGAGTGAATGTGTTCAACAAAAACGACACGTTCGTATTGATAGAGTCGACTTCAAACGATTCGAAATATTTACGGAGAGTTTGATCCTGGCTCAGAACGAACGCTGGCGGCGTGCTTAATACATGCAAGTCGAACGAGAAATTCCGGCTTCGGTTGGAAGAGTACAGTGGCGAACGGGTGAGTAACACGTGGATAACTTGCCCTTGGATCTGGGATAATCCCTCGAAAGGGGGTCTAATACCGGATAACATCTCCTGGCGGCATCGCCGGGAAATCAAAGGCGGAGCAATCTGCCGTCCAGGGATAGGTCCGCGGTCCATTAGCTTGTTGGCGGGGTAACGGCCCACCAAGGCGACGATGGATAGCCGGCCTGAGAGGGTGATCGGCCACACTGGGACTGAGATACGGCCCAGACTCCTACGGGAGGCAGCAGTAGGGAATATTGCGCAATGGACGAAAGTCTGACGCAGCAACGCCGCGTGGGTGATGAAGCTTCTTGGAGTGTAAAACCCTGTCAGAGGGGAAGAAACGTGTGAGGAGTAACTGCCTTGCGCCTGACGGTACCCTCAGAGGAAGTCCCGGCTAACTCCGTGCCAGCAGCCGCGGTAATACGGGGGGGACTAGCGTTGTTCGGATTCACTGGGCGTAAAGGGCGCGTAGGCGGACCCTCAAGTCGGGTGTGAAAACTGACGGCTCAACCGGCAGCTTGCATCCGATACTGTAGGTCTTGAGTACGGGAGAGGAAAGTGGAATTCCAGGTGTAGCGGTGGAATGCGTAGATATCTGGAAGAACACCAGTAGCGAAGGCGGCTTTCTGGACCGATACTGACGCTAAAGCGCGAAGGCTTGGGGAGCAAACAGGATTAGATACCCTGGTAGTCCAAGCGGTAAACGATGGGTACTAGGTGTCGGGGGTCTCGACCCCCCCGGTGCCGCAGCTAACGCACTAAGTACCCCGCCTGGGGAGTACGATCGCAAGATTGAAACTCAAAGGAATTGACGGGGGCCCGCACAAGCGGTGGAGTATGTGGTTCAATTCGAAGCAACGCGCAGAACCTTACCTGGGTTTGACATGCTTAGGACCGCCGGTGAAAGCCGGTTTTCCCTTCGGGGACCTTTGCACAGGTGCTGCATGGCTGTCGTCAGCTCGTGCCGTGAGGTGTTGGGTTAAGTCCCGCAACGAGCGCAACCCTCGTCCATAGTTGCCATCAGGTTATGCTGGGGACTCTATGGAGACTGCCGGTGACAAGCCGGAGGAAGGTGGGGATGACGTCAAGTCCTCATGGCCCTTACACCCAGGGCTACACACGTACTACAATGGCCGGTACAGAAGGTTGCAAGACCGCGAGGTGGAGCCAATCCTCAAAGCCGGCCTCAGTTCAGATTGGAGTCTGCAACTCGACTCCATGAAGTCGGAATCGCTAGTAATCGCTGATCAGCAGGCAGCGGTGAATACGTTCCCGGGCCTTGTACACACCGCCCGTCAAGCCACGGAAGTTGGGAGCACCCGAAGTCGCTTGCCTAACCGCAAGGACGGCGGCGCCGAAGGTGATACTGACGACTGGGGCTAAGTCGTAACAAGGTAGCCGTAGCGGAAGCTGTGGCTGGATCACCTCCTTTCTAAGGAGTACGGTGTGCACGCCGGTCTCACGGACCGGTATCGCATCCAGGTCGAGCCTCGAGACATGCATCTTGGGCGATTTCGTGTCGCCCGCTCTTTAGCTGGCTGTTTAGATATAAATGACGTTACTGCCGTAAGGCGGTGGCCTACGTGGAAGGGCCTATAGCTCAGTTGGTTAGAGCGCGCGCCTGATAAGCGCGAGGTCAATGGTTCAACTCCATTTAGGCCCACCATATCTGAGAATTTCGGGGATGTAGCTCAGTTGGGAGAGCGGTGGCTTTGCAAGCCACAGGTCACCGGTTCGATCCCGGTCATCTCCATGACAGCTATCGAACGCAAGTTCGCGTGTGATAGAGCCCGCCGGTGGCGGGCAACGGTTCTTTGACAACTACATAGTTTCTGCTGTAATAAACGGTTTGCGCATCTTCCAACAGGCTGCGCAGATTCGTTGCATCTATAGGTATGCTCTTAGGTGAGTTATCGATTAAGCTACTAAGGGCACGCGGTGGATGCCTTGGCACAGAGAGGCGATGAAGGACGTGGTAAGCTGCGATAAGCTCCGTGTAGCTGCAAACAAGCGTTGAAGCGGAGATGTCCGAATGGGGTAACCCGACCGGGGTCATGCCCGGCCATCATGCACTGAATACATAGGTGTATGAAGCGAACGCAGGGAACTGAAACATCTAAGTACCTGCAGGACCAGACAACAATAGTGATTCCCCCAGTAGCGGCGAGCGAACGGGGAAAAGCCTAAACCGGATTGCACGTCAAAGCCAGGCGGCGTTGTGCTTCCGGGGTCGTGGGAGTCGACCGGGTGGGCGCCTGATCACCCAGAGAGTTACAAACCGTATGTATAGGCGAAGGTTCTGGAAAGTTCCGCCAGAGCGGGTGATAGCCCCGTAACCGAAATGCATACGGCTCTCGTCGAATTTCCCAAGTAGGGCGGGACACGTGGAATCCTGTTCGAATCCGCCAGGACCATCTGGCAAGGCTAAATACTACTCTGTGACCGATAGTGAACTAGTACCGTGAGGGAAAGGTGAAAAGTACCCCTAGCGGGGAGTGAAATAGTACCTGAAACTGCGTGCTTACAAGCGGTCGGAGGAAAGTCGTATCTCCGGATACGTCTGACTGACGGCGTGCCTATTGAATAATGACCCGGCGAGTTACTCTTCTGTCGCAAGGTTAAGCGAAACACTCGCGCAACCGCAGCGAAAGCAAGTCTGAACAGGGCGATTGAGTGGCAGGAGGTAGACCCGAAACCAGGTGATCTATGCATGGCCAGGATGAAAGTCCGGTAACACGGACTGGAGGTCCGAACACACCAGTGTTGAAAAGCTGGGTGATGAGCTGTGCATAGGGGTGAAAGGCCAATCAAACTTGGAAATAGCTGGTTCTCCCCGAAATGCTTTTAGGAACAGCCTCGGGCATGAGTGTGGCGGAGGTAGAGCACTGAATGGGCTAGGGGCCCCACAAGGTTACCAACCCCAATCAAACTCCGAATGCCGTCACATGCTTCCCGGGAGTAAGGCAGTGTGGGATAAGCTTCATTGCCAAAAGGGAAACAACCCAGACCATCGGCTAAGGTCCCCAAGTCATGCTAAGTGGTAAAGGATGTGGATTTACTTAAACAGCTAGGATGTTGGCTTAGAAGCAGCCATCATTTAAAGAGTTCGTAACAGATCACTAGTCTAGTGAATCCGCGCCGATAATTCTTGGGACTATGCATGGCACCGAAGCCATGGGTTTGCACTTTGTGCAAGCGGTAGGGGAGCATTGTCTGGCGGTTGAAGGCGAGTCGTCAGGCTCGCTGGACACCAGACAAGAGATTATGTCGGGACGAGTAGCGATAAAGCAAGACTAGAAACTTGCTCACCGAAAGCCTAAGGTTTCCTGGGCAAGGTTAAACCTCCCAGGGTTAGTCGGATCCTAAGACGAGGTCGAAAGGCGTAGTCGATGGAAAACAGGCTAAAATTCCTGTACCTGTGGAGTCGCGTTTTAAGCTATGGGGTGACGCAGAAGTGAAAGGTCAGTCGGCGAATGGTTGTGCCGGTCTAAGCCCGTAGGCGGGAAGCGCAGGAAAATCCACGCTTCTAACGCCGAGAGGTGATGGCAGGGGACCTAGTCCCCAAGTGACCCTAATCAGGCTGCCAAGAAAAACCTCTATGCTAGTTACTCCGCAGTCCGTACCGCAATCCGCCACAGGTAGGCGAGGAGAGTATCCTCAGGTGCTCGGGTGAACTCATGTTAAGGAACTCGGCAAATTGACCCCGTAACTTCGGGACAAGGGGTGCCACTAGTAGGTGATGTACTTCTCGTATTGAGCCGAACGTGGCCGCAGAGAATCGATCGCGGTGACTGTTTACTAAAAACACATGTCTCTGCTAAGTCTCACAAGACGACGTATAGGGACTGATACCTGCCCGGTGCTGGAAGGTTAAAAGGAGATGTCAGCTCGCTTCGGCGGGCGAAGCGTTGAATTGAAGCCCCAGTAAACGGCGGCCGTAACTATAACGGTCCTAAGGTAGCGAAATTCCTTGTCGGGTAAGTTCCGACCTGCACGAATGGTATAACAACTGCGGTACTGTCTCAACATGAGGCCCGGTGAAACTGTAGCAGCGGTGAAGATGCCGTTTACCCGTATCGGGACGGAAAGACCCCGTGAACCTTTACTACAGCCTGACATTGGCGTTGGGTATTGTGTGTGTAGCATAGGTGGGAGGCTTTGAAGCTGGTCCGCTAGGATCGGTGGAGCCGCCGGTGAAATACCACCCTCATGCTATCGAACGTCTAACCTTGAGCCTTGAACCAGGCTCAGGAACAGTGTCAGGTGGGTAGTTTAACTGGGGCGGTTGCCTCCCAAACTGTAACGGAGGCGCGCAATGGTTCCCTCAAGCCGGGTGGTAATCGGCTGTAGAGTGTAAAGGCACAAGGGAGCTTAACTGCGAGACTGACGAGTCGAGCAGATGGGAAACCAGGTCTTAGTGATCCGGCGGTTGTGCATGGAAATGCCGTCGCTCAACGGATAAAAGGTACTCCGGGGATAACAGGCTGATCTCCTCTGAGAGTTCATATCGACGAGGGGGTTTGGCACCTCGATGTCGGCTCATCACATCCTGGGGCTGGAGAAGGTCCCAAGGGTTTGGCTGTTCGCCAATTAAAGTGGTACGTGAGCTGGGTTTAGAACGTCGCAAGACAGTTCGGTCCCTATCTGATACGGGCGCAGGAAACTTGAGAGGAGCTGACTCTAGTACGAGAGGACCGAGTTGGACCGACCGCTAGTGCACCTGTTGTGACGCCAGTTGCATCGCAGGGTAGCTACGTCGGGAAGGGATAAGTGCTGAAAGCATCTAAGTACCAAGCCCACCTCGAGATTAGGTTTCCCAGACGCAAGTCTCTGAAGGCTCCTGGAAGATGACCAGGTTGATAGGTCGCAGATGTACGCACAGTAATGTGTTCAGTCGAGCGATACTAATTGCCGTGCGGCTTAATCGTATAAATTACGATCAACGCTCTTCTAAGAGTAAGCCGTAGAACCGCGCGATCTGCGCGCCTGTTGGGCGATGCATGCCAAACCGCATCGCAGCAGAAACTATGATAGATATTCCGGTAGCGATAGTGACGGGGAAACACCTGTTCCCATTCCGAACACAGCAGTTAAGCCCGTTTACGTCGATGGTACTGCATGGGAGACTGTGTGGGAGAGTAGAACGCTGCCGGGTTTAAATAGAAAGCCCCGATCTCTCACGAGTCGGGGCTTTTTCATCGAATCCACTCCGGGCCTACGGCTGGGGCTGGCCGGTGGTCAGCCACCAGATCATGTAGCCGTTACCGAACCCGCCCGCCGCAATACACACCCGGTCGTCGCACGCAATTTTCGGCACCGTCGTCGGCACCGCGGGGAACTCGGCATGCCGGGCCCACTGCGGACCGCCGGTCGACCAGATCAGGCCGTCGTCGGTATGGACGAGAAAGATGTCGCCGGTCCAGCTCACGCCCAGGAAGTCGGCATTCGGGAAATCGCGCGGAGTAGCTTCGGAGAAATTCTGCGAGTCATACGAATACATCACCGCGCTCGGCTTGACGATCATCAACAGCTGGCCGGTCCAACAGGCCGCGCGAAGAGCCGGCGCGGTCAGATTGCAGAATTCGCCGGACCAATTGAGACCGTCGGTCGAGACCCAGATCTCCGGGCCGCCGGAATAAATGACGAAACGATCGGTGTGAACAAACACGGCCGGAGCGACCGTGTCGGGGAGGTCAACCTTCTGCCACGCGAGACCGTCGGCCGACGTAAGGACAAACCCGCCCTGCCGGGGCACTGCGACAGCGGCGTCGGCCGACGCTGCCAGCAGATAACCGCCGATCGACGATGTCGAGAAGTCTATGACCGTATCGACAAGACCCTCCGGTTGAAACGTCCGCACCTGCGAAACACCGTATGACGCGACAACCCGGTCACCGAAGGCGACTGCCGCATAGTGCGTCGTAGTACCGCGGCTCCTGTCGGCCCAGGCCCCGGCCGAACCGGCCATGGCCAGCCCGTCATCGCCGACAATTACGAAGTAATCCGCGAAGCGGACGATATCGTTGATGTGTCTCGTCGACGGTCCGGGGGAGACGTGCTGCCACCGGACCGTGAATACTTCACGCGCCGCGCTATTGGCTGACCCGTGTGTCAACACCGGCCGCGCCGTGGTAGCGCCGCCCGGAACCCGGAACCTGAGCAGAGAATCGCTGCTGAAGATCGGTGCGATAGAGCCGTAGCCGATGCGAAGCGACAGGGGGCCGGCCGTGGTCTCGAAGTCACGCCCGTATATTGTTACGGTATCGCCTACCTTACCCGATGTTGGGGTGATCGAGTCGAAAAGGCTGGCGCCGGTGTCGGGCCCGGTCGGCTCGTCATCATCGCCACACGCCAGCGATAACAGCACTGTCATCAAGCCGGCTATGAGAAGTGTGCGTAAGCGGATAAACATACGACCTCTCCGTGCATCGTGCGTGTTACAGGCAGTATACGAAAGCGGGCGGTATCTTCAAAGGGTATCTCGTTTTTATTGCTTCAGTGCGCTCACGCTGTACCTTGAGGGTAGAAGCGTACCGCAAGTGGGAATCAGGCATCCATGTCCGAACACATAATCATCGGTCTTGGCAGCATAATCGTGCTGGGCATTCTGGCCCAGTGGCTGGCCTGGCGTCTGCACCTGCCTGCCATTCTCTTGCTCCTGCTGACCGGGTTTTTCGCCGGACCTGTGTTTGGCCTGTTGCATCCCGACGAGTTGTTCGGCGACATACTTTTCCCGATTGTTTCCATGTCGGTAGCGGTCATTCTGTTCGAAGGTGGGCTCAGTCTTCATTTTCAGGAGGTTCGCAAGGTCGGCGCGGTGGTGACGAGCCTTATTACGATCGGCGCCCTGGTGACGTGGGTACTGTCCAGCTTTGCAGCGCACTTGATCGTGGGCTTGCCGCTGGGCCCGTCGCTGCTTATCGGTGCCGTCCTGGTGGTGACTGGGCCAACCGTCATCATTCCGCTTCTTCGTCAGGTGCGCCCGCTCGGGCGGATCGGATCGGTCGTCAAATGGGAAGGTATTGTCAACGACCCGATCGGAGCCATTATCGCCGTTATCGTGTTCGAGGTCATACTTGAAGGCGGTCTTCGCGAAGGTATCGGCATTGTCATCCCGGCGGTTTTGAAGGCCGTCTTTTTCGGGGGCGGACTCGGACTGTTCGGCGCCGCCATCATGGTACTGCTCCTGCGGCGTTATTGGGTTCCGGATTTCCTTCAAAACCCGATTTCCCTGGTACTGGTCCTGCTGGTTTTTATAGCTGCCAACGCCATCCAGACCGAATCCGGGCTGCTGGCCGTGACCGTTATGGGCATCGCACTGGCAAACCAGCGGTTCGTCTCTGTCAAGCACATCCTTGAGTTCAAAGAAAACCTCCGCGTGCTGCTGATAGCGGGACTGTTTGTTATCCTGTCGGCCCGGCTGCCGATTGCGGAACTGGCTCCCGGAAGTCTCGCCAACTGGGTATTTGTCGTGGTGCTGATTGTTCTCGTGCGACCGGTTTCCGTGGCGGCGGCGACCTTTCGTTCGAAGCTGTCGCGTGCTGAGAAACTGTTTGTAGGCTGGATGGCTCCGCGCGGGATCGTGGCAGCCGCCGTGACGTCAGTGTTCGTGCTGCGCCTCAGCGATGCCGGTCATCCGCAATTCGAGCCGCTGGTGCCGTTGATCTTTCAAGTCATCGTCGGCACGGTCGCCGTCTATGGTATCACGGCCGGCCCGGTTGCCCGGCGGCTGAAGATATCGCAGCCCGATCCTCAGGGAGTCCTGATCGCGGGGGCGCACGCCTGGGCACGCGAACTGGGCAAATTGCTCAATGACCTCGGTATTCAGGCGGCCCTGGTCGACTCAAACTGGAACAACGTGACCGCGGCGCGCAATCTGGGCCTGCGTGCGCATTACGGCAGTATTCTGGCTGAAGATGTCCTCAACGAACTCCAGCTTGATGGTATAGGTCGGCTCATTGCCGTGACGTCCAACGACGAAGTCAATTCGCTTGCCGCCCTGCATTTCGTGGAGTTGTTCGGACGATCCGAAGTCTATCAACTGCCGCCGAGCAGTACTGCCAGAAAAGACAGGCGCAACGAGCTGCCTCGCCACCTGCGCGGTCGTCTTCTCTTTACCAGCGAGGCGACCTATGCGGTTCTGTCGGGACGATTCCAGCGCGGAGCCGTGGTCAAACGAACATCCATCACCGACGAGTTTAATATGGATCGTCTGCGTTCGATATACGGCTCCACTGTGATTCCGTTGTTCATAGTTACATCTTCGGGCGTCCTGCAGATGTATACGCTTGACGGCAAACTGGCGCCGCGCCCGGGCGATACGCTCGTCAGCATAGTGGACCCCCGGCCCGAAGAGTAAGCGCCGTTACTTCCTGTACACGAGTTCTACCAAAGGTGAGTTGTAAAGGTCGGACGGCGCTACGACCATACGGTCCAGCGGTACTAAGTCGCCGTAGCGTTCGGCGAGTTTCTCTCGCACGACCGGATTGTCCAGCGAGTAATCACCGATCGGTCGGCGGGGACAGAGCTCAATGGCCGCCCCCTCGGAGTAGATCTTCCAAACCAGTTCCGAGCAGTAGAAGCGATCATCGCTCCACTCGAACAGCGCATCGTAGTCGCGTCCCATCACCGCTCGGCCATACGATTTCATGGCATCGATTGCCGCAGGGGAGAGCTGTTTGTCGCCATCCCGAAGCCGCATGACCACATAGTGGCTGTCAATGTCTCGACCGATCCACTCCGTCAGCGGCGTGATTGTGACCGGTTGCACCGCTTCCCAGACCATCGGCCGATCACCGTCGAAAAACACGACACCGCAGTGGCTGTACTCCGAGCCGGTGGCGATTTTAATCGCTTCGCTTTGCGAGGAGGCGAAGTCCTGGAAGAGAATGTCGCCGTCGCGCAGCGTGTGCCTGTCGACCGACGCGCAGGCCGACAGCACAAGTGCCGGCAGGACAAAGATCAGTATTTTGGCAGACATGGTTCATCCTCGACGAAGGTTTCCATCAATATACGGTTGTCGGAATCTTATTGTCATATGCAATTGCCTCCCGAAACTCCAGAAAGACGTTGCACCGGGGTTGCCGTCGGCATTCATTGGAGTAACACTAGAGGAGTCAAGATGCCAAAGAGATATGGAAATAGTCGTACCGGGCCGCGAGTCAATCCGCATGCCAACCTCTCCGCCGAGGTGGGAGCGCGATCCGAAGATGAACTGTTTGTCCTGCTCGAGAAGGTTGACCGGCCCCTGTTGCTGGTCCTTGACGGCATCACTGACCCCCACAACCTTGGCGCTTGCCTGAGGTCGGCCGATGGCGCGGGAGCGCATGCGGTCGTCATACCGAAAGATCGATCCGTATCGATGACCGCGACCGTCCGCACCGTGGCGTGTGGAGCTGCCGAGCACGTGCCCCTTATTCAGGTTACCAATCTGGCTCGATCGCTCCGTGAGTTGCGGCAGGCCGGCGTATGGCTGGTCGGCACCGTGATGGACGCAGAGCGCACAATCTATGAATGCGATCTTACCGGGCCGACTGCTCTGGTGATGGGATCGGAGGGGACCGGCATCCGGCGATTGACCCGTGAGTCCTGTGATTTTCTCGCCAGCCTGCCGATGCACGGCCGGGTTGAAAGCCTGAATGTCTCGGTGGCTGCCGGCATCTGCCTGTACGAGGCCGTCCGACAGAGAACGCACGTCGGACGATAGTCATCCCCTTGGGAACAAACGCTGGCGGGTGGCCGTTATCGAAGGATAATCCAATTGAAACCGCTGTTGAAACAGGAGAAGAAGTATGTTGAAACACGTTTTGCCTGCGATTGTCGGAACGGGCGTGATTGCCGCCTCAGCCGTCGCGGCCGACTGGAAGCTCGATGTGACACACTCGGAAGTCGGATTCACCGTGCGTCATATGGTGGTGTCGAAGGTCAACGGGCAGTTCACCGAATTTGATGGCGTGATAACCGGGTTTGACGGCACAACGCTCGAGGGCGGCGCGGTTACCTTTACCGCAAAGTCCGCTTCGATTAACACCGATAACGTCGACCGCGACAAACATCTGAAATCTCCGGACTTCTTTGCTGTCGAGGAACACCCGGAACTGAAGTTTGTGTCGACCAAAGTCGTGCCTGGCGAAGGAAATCGCTTCCAGCTCATGGGTGATCTTACCATCCGTGGCGTGACCAAGCCGGTGACCTTTGACTGTGAATTCAACGGCGTGGTTACCGACCCATGGGGCAACACGCGCGCGGGATTTTCGGCGACCGCTGATATCAACCGGCAGGACTTCGGTGTGTCGTGGAGCAAGAGCCTCGATGCCGGCGGGCTCGTCGTCAGCGATAACGTGCAGATCAATATCGAGATTGAGGCCGTTCAGGCCAAAGAAGGCTGAGGACAACCGGTCACTTTAGTCGAAGACCCGCCGCCGGCGGGTCTTTTTTTGTGATGCTTTGTGACAACCGTAACTTGTCTTCACGGTAACCCGAAGCATGAAATAGTTCTTACAAGCCCGTACCCCGACCAAATTCTCGATCTTGGATCATCCTAGCTTTGTGCTAGCCCTTGAAGGGATGAGGCAAGCCAATTGTAGTGCATTATGGCATAAGCAGATGAGAGCCGTCGTGGGGGACACCTGCGTGGTGCGAGATTCGAGCGTGGGCTCAAAGAAACACTTGACGCAACTTGGAGCTTGTTATATAATTCACAAGACAGTTAGTGACTATACATTGGTTTGAGCATTAAAGCATCCTGACGGTAGGTTACGACTATGGACGAAGTCTGGAAAAAATTCGACGAGGCCGAGTTAAGTCACAGCGGTGTTCATCACCTGATGGCCGTCCATGAGCTTCACAAGCAGCACGGTTACGCACGGGGTATCGACATCGCGCGCTATCTCGACATCACCCGGGGTTCGGTGTCTGTCACTCTCGGCAAGCTGAAAGCCAAAGGATACTTGACAGAGGATAACAACAAATTCTATCGGTTGACGGTCAAGGGGGTCGATGCTGTCAATTCTGTGTTGGACCGCCGCCGCACTATCGAACGCTTCTTTCGAACAGTGCTTTTGGTCGAGGGAGACCGGGCGCAGGAGGATGCGTGTAAGGTGGAACATCTGTTGAGTCCGCAAACGACCGGGAAGCTTCTCTCGTTCATGGAGTTTCTGCTTTCACCGCAGCCCGAGGCCAGCCGCTTTTTGTCTACTTATATGGAACGGAATGGACTGCCGACTGATCAGAGCGTTGCCGCGGCCAAATCCGCCAGCTGATTGTCGCTGCTTTTCCGCCGCATAGGCCACCGGGCACGGCGAGCATGGGCGATCACCGGTTTGACGCTGCCGTCGAATCCGTCAAGACCGTTGTGCTGCATATCTATCCGCCCAAAACCGATTGACAAGGCTACGTTGATAGTATATTCTTGAATTCTTGTCTTTTTGACCGATCCCGTCGGGATTCCCGATCGGGCTAACTACGCTATGGAGGTTCGCTGGTGAAGCAGTATACTACCGATAAGATTCGAAACGTCTGTCTGGCCGGTCAGCGCGGCTCCGGGAAAACGTCGGTCGCCGATTCAATCGCCTTTCACACCGGCATCAACAACCGAGTCGGACGGGTGGACGACGGCAGTTCTCTGCTGGATTACACTGAGGCCGAAATCGGCCGGAAAACGTCGGTGACCTCCAAGCTTCTCGCGTGCGAGTGGAATAACGCAAAGATCAACCTGCTCGATTGCCCGGGACACGCGGATTTTGTCGGTGAGCTGCTCTCTTCGGCCAAAGTTGCCGACGCTGTTGGATTTGTGCTTGATGCCACGGCCGGCGTTGAAGTGGGCACGGGTCTGCAGTGGAAGATGCTTGAGAAATACCATCTGGCCAGGTTCTTCTTCGTGAATAAGATAGAGAAGGAGAATGCTCACTGGAAACAGAACGTAGAGTCGGTCAACGCCGCGTTCGGTAAACAGGCCGTCGCAGTACAGATCCCTATCGGTGAAGCCGAGAAGTTCATTGGCCTGGTTGACCTGCTCCACATGAAGGCGTATACCTTCGAGGGCAACGAGCGCAAGGAGATTGATGTTCCGGCCGATCTGAAGGACGATGTTGCTGCCGCCCGCGAGGCG